>JBFKMA010000299.1:0-1920 GCA_041630175.1 Albidovulum sp. | reverse complement strand
TCGACATCGGGATCACCCGCTCGTTGCCGACAAGCGCGGGGTCGATATGTTCGTAGGTCGTCGGGTCCTTCAGGATGGCGCTGGCATGGAGGCCGGCCTTGTGGGCGAAGGCCGAGGCGCCGACATAGGCGGCCGAGCGCAAGGGAACGCGGTTGAGGATGTCGTCGAGCAGCCGGCTCGCCCGGGTGAGGCCCTTGAGCGCCTCGCGGGTGATGCCGGTCTCATAGCGGCTGGCATAGGGCTCCTTCAGGAGAAGCGTCGGGATCAGCGCGGTGAGGTTGGCGTTGCCGCAGCGTTCGCCGAGGCCGTTCAGCGTGCCCTGGATCTGCCGCGCGCCGGCATCGACGGCAGCAAGGCTCGCCGCAACGGCGTTCTCGGTGTCGTTGTGGGTGTGGATGCCGAGCCTCTCGCCGGGGATGCCGGCCGCGATCACCTCGGCGGTGATGCGGCCGACATCGGCCGGCAGGGTGCCGCCATTGGTGTCGCAAAGCACGATCCAGCGCGCGCCGGCCTCATGCGCCGCCTTCAGGCAGTCGAGCGCGTAAGCGGCATTGGCCTTCCAGCCGTCGAAGAAATGCTCCGCATCGAACAGCGCCTCGCGGCCCTTGCCGACGATGTGACGGACCGAGGCGGCGATGCTTTCGAGGTTTTCCTCGAACGTCTGGCCAAGCGCGGTGGTGACATGGAAGTCATGGGTCTTGCCGACCAGGCAGACGGCAGGCGTGCCCGCGTTCAGGACGGCGGCGAGCACGTCGTCGTTATCGGCCGAGCGCCCTGCCCGCTTGGTCATGCCGAAGGCGGTGAAGGTGGCGCGGGTCTTCGGGCGGCTTTCGAAGAACTCGCTGTCGGTCGGGTTGGCGCCGGGCCAGCCGCCCTCGATATAGTCCATGCCGAGTGCGTCGAGCGCCTCGGCGATCTGCCGCTTCTCAGGCACCGAGAACTGCACGCCCTGGGTCTGCTGGCCGTCGCGGAGCGTCGTGTCGTAGAGGTAGAGGCGCTCGCGGGTCATCTCAGCGCCTCTAGTTTCGACAGATCGAAGCTTTTCGCGATCTCCCATTCCACGCCCTGCGGCGTATCCTTGACCACAACGCCGGCAGCCGCGAAGCCGTCCCGAAGCGCGTCGGCGCGGGCGAAGTCCTTTGCCTTGCGGGCGGCCGCACGGGCCTCCAGCAATTCCTCGATCAGCGCCGACGCGGCGGCGTCCGGGCCTTCGCTGACCGCCCAGTCGCCAAGGTCGTCCCCGAGCAGACCGAGCAGCGCCGCCGACGCCTTCAAACCGGCCGCGTCGCCGGAAGCGGCCAGCGCGTGCAATTCCGCGATGGCGCCGGCCGTGTTCACGTCATCCGCAAGCGCCGCGACGACACCGGGGGCCGGTTCCGAGGCGGCTGCGACCCCGTCGGTCAGCGCCCGCCACTTCCGGAGCGTCGCCTCGGCCTGCTCGGCCTTGTCCGCCGTCCAGTCCATCGGCTTGCCGTAATGCGTGCCGAGATAGACGAAGCGGATCACCTCGCCCGGGTAGCCCTGGTCAAGCAGGTCGCGCACGGTGAAGAAGTTGCCGAGCGATTTCGACATCTTCTTGCCCTCGACCTGCAGCATCTCGTTGTGCATCCAGACCTTCGCGAAATCGCCATGGGGATTGGCGCAGGCCGACTGGGCGATCTCGTTCTCGTGGTGCGGGAACTGCAGGTCGATGCCGCCGCCGTGGATGTCGAAGGTCTCGCCCAGAAGCTCCTGGCTCATGGCCGAGCATTCGATGTGCCAGCCGGGGCGCCCCCGGCCCCAGGGGCTGTCCCAGCCCGGAAGCTCGTCGGTCGAGGGCTTCCACAGCACGAAATCCATCGGGTCTTCCTTGAAGGGCGCCACCTCGACGCGGGCGCCGGCGATCATGTCGTCGACCGAGCGGCCCGAGAGCTTGCCGTA
>JBFKMA010000298.1:0-2021 GCA_041630175.1 Albidovulum sp. | reverse complement strand
TCTTTTCAAGCCGTGTTTCTCAGTCCGGTCAGTTATAGGGAATGCGGGGGAACCGAGGCGATTACGGTTCGGAAAGCGACAGGATCCAGATCGTAGCGACATTTTCGACATCCAGTGGCCCTCCGACCGAACTCAGCCGCCGGTCATGTAGGGCATCAGCACGACCTCGGCGTCGGGCCGGATCTCGGTGAACCAGGCCTCGCGGTAGATCACCCCGTCGAGCGACAGCGACACGCCGCGCCGGACCTGCGGCGCAAGCCCGGGATGGGCCGCGACGAGCCGGTCGAGGAGCTCCTTGAAATTCGTCGCCTCGACCTCGACCTCGGCCGCGCCGCCGGCGGCCTGCCTGAGCGACCCCCAGAGCAGGACCTTGACCATCTCAGCCCTCCGCCGACAGCGCCCTGAGCACCCGGGGCGGCGACATCGGCAGTTCGGCCAGGCGGATGCCGGCCGCGCGCGACACCGCGTTCGAGATCGCGGCGAGCGGCGGCACGATCGGCGTTTCGCCGACGCCGCGCACCCCGTAGGGATGGCCGGGATTGGGAATCTCGAGGATCACCGTCTCGATCGGCGGCAGATCCGAGGCGACCGGCACGCGGTAGTCGAGGAACCCCGGATTCTGCAGCCTGCCGTCTTCGCCGTAGATGTATTCCTCGTTCAGCGCCCAGCCGATGCCCTGCACCGCGCCGCCCTGCATCTGGCCCTCGACATAGTCGGGATGCACCGCCTTGCCGGCATCCTGGAAGACCGTGTAGCGCAGCACTTTCGTCGCACCGGTCTCCTTGTCCACTTCCACGTCGACCAGATGCACGCCGAACGAGACGCCCGCGCCGTCGGCATTGACTTCGTAATGCCCGGCGATCGGGCCGCCGGTCTTGAACGAATCCGCCGCGATCTCGGCGAGCGTCATCGGCGGAAACTTCCCGGCATTGGGGCCGGCGGGCACCGCGGCGCCGTCCTTCCATTCCACCGCCTCGGGGTCGATCCCCCAGACCTTCGCGGCGCGGGCGCACATCTTTCGGGTCGCGTCGCGCGCCGCCTTGATCGTGGCGAGCCCGACCGCGAAGGTCACGCGGCTGCCGTCGGTGGTGTCGTTGTAGCCGATCGAGTTGGTGTCGACGACGACCGTGCGGATCTTGTCATAGGGAATGCCAAGCTCCTCGGCCGCCATCAGGCTGACCGAGGCGCGCGAACCGCCGATATCCGGGTTGCCCTCGGTGATGCCCACGGTGCCGTCGGTGTTGACGTTGAGGCTGACGCAGGTGTTGCCGCCGAAGTTGAACCAGAAGCCGCAGGAAAGGCCGCGGCCCTGATCGGGGCCGAGCGGCGCGGAGTAGTGCGGATGCGCCATCGCCGCCTCCAGCGTCGCCACCAGCCCGATATCGGGGAAGGTCGGCCCGTAGGAGGATTTGGTGCCCTTGCGCGCGGCGTTCTTCAGCCGCACCTCCAGGGGATCGAGGCCGAGCTCCTGGCAGAGCTCGTCGACGACGCTCTCGACCGCGTAGATCGCCTGCGGCGCGCCGGGGGCGCGGTAGGCGGCCTCCTTCGGGCGGTTGGTCATGATGTTCCAGCCGAAGGTGCGCACCGCCTCGAGGTCATAGGCCGCGAAGGCCGCCTGCGCGCCCATCTCGACCGTGCCGCAGGGGAAGGCGCCGCCGGAATAGCGCAGATGCGCCTCGCCGGCGGTGATGCGGCCGTCCCTGGTCATGCCGATCTTGATGTCCGTCGAGGTCGAGACGGTCGGCCCGGTGGCGCGGAACACCTCGTCGCGGGTCATCACGATCTTGACCGGCCGCCCGGCCTTGCGCGACAGCGCCAGCGCCACCGGCTCGATGAAGACCGTGGTCTTGCCGCCGAAGCCGCCGCCGATCTCGGAGGCGGTGACGCGGAGCTGGCTCGCCTCCATGCCCATGATCTCGGCGCAGAGCGTGCGGACGAAGAACTGGCCCTGGGTGCAGCACCAGAGGTCGGCCTTGTCATCCGAGGTGACCGAGGCGAGGCAGGCATGGGGCTCGATATAG
>JBFKMA010000297.1:0-2451 GCA_041630175.1 Albidovulum sp. | reverse complement strand
TTCCTTCATCGTGTCGATCACGACCTTCATGTAGGGCATCGTCGTCGTCAGCAGGGCGGACATGCCGAGGATGTCGGCATCTTCGCGCTGCAGCGCCTCGATGTAGTTCTCGACCGGGTTGTTGATGCCGATGTCGACGACCTCGAAGCCCGCGCCTTCCATCATCATGCCGACGAGGTTCTTGCCGATGTCGTGGATGTCGCCCTTCACGGTGCCGATCACCATCTTGCCGACCTTCGGCGCGCCGGTCTCGGCCAGCAGCGGCTTGAGGATCGCCATCCCGGCCTTCATCGCGTTCGCGGCCAGGAGCACTTCCGGCACGAAGAGGATACCGTCGCGGAAGTCGGCGCCGACGATGGTCATGCCCGCGACCAGAGCCTTGGTCAGAACGTCGTAGGGCGTCCAGTTGCGATCCAGGAGAATGCGCACGCCCTCTTCGATCTCGTCCTTGAGACCGTCATAGAGGTCGTCGTGCATCTGGAGCACAAGCTCTTCGTCGTCAAGCTCGCTGAGGATGATGTCTTCTTCGTCGGCCATTGCAGTTCTCCTGGCGGTTCTTGCGCTCGTAATGCGACCAATGATGCCCGATCACTTGGCGATTTGCGACATCGCCCGCGCTGGCGGCGACAGTCAGCGCCAAACTTGCGAAAACCGGGGGGGCGACCCTTGATGACTGTTCTGCAAATGTTCTATTATGCGCCATGGCACTTCCGCCCGCAGACCCTTTCCTGCGCCTCCGGGCGCGCGGCGCCGGCAGCAATCCGGCCGGCCGCTTCGAACCCCTTGCGCGCGAGCGCGAATCCGACGGCTGGGACTTGCCCGAGGAAGACCGCCTCGCCGCTACCGAGGTCAGCGAGGAGCGCCCGCGCTCCGTGATCAACCCCGTGACCTCGCCGGATCTCGGCTTCGACCGCTCGGTGAATCCCTATCGTGGCTGCGAACATGGCTGCATCTACTGCTATGCAAGGCCGAGCCACGGCTTTCTCGGTCTCTCCGCCGGGCTCGACTTCGAAACCCGTCTCGTCGCGCGCCCGACCGCGCCTGACCTCCTCGAACGTGAGATCGCCCGCACCTCCTACCGGGTCGCGCCGATCGCCTTCGGCACCAACACCGATCCCTACCAGCCGATCGAATCGCGCTACCGGATCATGCGCCGAATCCTGCAGGTCATGTCGGACTGGAACCACCCGATGACCGTCATCACCCGCGGGACGCTGATCGAACGCGACATCGACCTCCTCGGCGACATGGCGCGGCGCAACCTCGTCCAGGTCGGCATCTCCGTCACCACGCTCGACGCCGGTCTCGCGCGGCGGATGGAGCCGAGGGCGCCCACGCCCGCGCGGCGCCTCGCGACGATCCGCGCGCTGGCCGGGGCAGGGGTGTCGGTGCGGGTCATGGTCGCGCCGGTGATCCCGGTCCTCACCGAGCCCGAGATCGAACGCATCCTCGCCGCCGCGCAGGAGGCGGGCGCTCGGGCGGCAAGCTGGATCCTCCTGCGACTGCCGCACGAGGTGGCCGAGCTTTTCCGCGACTGGCTCGCGCGGGCCGAACCCGGCCGCGCCACCCATGTGATGAACCGCCTGCGCGAGATGCGGGCCGCCAAGGATTACGATTCAGGGTTCGGCACGCGGATGCGGGGGCAGGGCGTGCATGCCGACCTCATCGCCCACCGCTTCGCCATCGCGACGAAGCGGCTCGGCCTCACCGCCGATCTGCCGCCGCTCGACACCACGGCCTTCGCGCCGCCGCCCCGCGCCGGCGACCAGCTCTCGCTGTTCTGACGGACCCGCCCCGTCTTCACCTTGCCCGAAATATCCCGGGGGAGTCGCCGCGCCAGCGGCGACGGCGGCAGCGCCCCCACCGGCCTCTCAGCCGCGCCGGCGCCCGCGCCGTTCGCGCCCCGCGCCCTCATCCGCACCGGTCCCGTCCGAGGCCGAGGAGAAGCCGCCGAGCTTCGCCGCGATCTCCTCCAGCGTCGGCCGCGCCCCCCTCGGCCGCTCCTCGAGCGCCCGGCGCATCTGCGCGAGGTGCTCGGGCATGGTGCCGCAGCAGCCGCCGATGATCTTGGCGCCCGCATCGCGGGCGAGGACGGCATATTCCGCCATCAGTTCCGGCGTGCCGTCGTAATGGATGTGGCCGTCGTGATATTTCGGGATGCCGGCATTGCCCTTGGCGATGATCGGCCGCTCCGGCCCCGCCGCGACGAAGCCGAGCACGGTGCGCAGAAGGTCCGACGCGCCGACCCCGCAATTGGCGCCGAAGGCCAGCGGCGGCTGGTCGAGCTTGTCCACCTGCGCCACCATCTGCGCCGACGTGACGCCCATCATCGTGCGCCCCGCCGTGTCGAAACTCATCGTGCCGCACCACGGCATGCCGGCCATGGCGCAGGCTGCCGCCGCCGCGGCGAACTCCTCCGGCGAGGAGATCGTCTCGACCCAGAGCACGTCG
>JBFKMA010000296.1:0-2516 GCA_041630175.1 Albidovulum sp. | reverse complement strand
TTGCCTTGTCGACGGCGGTATCGAAGTACCGATCACCCCAGACCGGCATGTTCCGGTCGCCGTGCGGATTGATCATGTTCCGGCCATCGATCATCGCGTAGATGTGCTCTGTCGGGAATGCTCCGCTGTAGCGCGCGGTGATCTGCGTCAGGTCGGGAGGCTTGGCCTGGAGAACTGCCGCCACGGGGCCGTCACCGCGTCCCGCCGGGCCATGACAGGCTGCGCATTGGCCGAGGTATTCGGCCTCTCCGAGCTTGATCTCTGCCGCCGCGTCGAATGCTTTCGCCGGTCCGGTAAACGCGAGTGACGCGAGGCCGCAAGATATCAAGATCACGGAGAACCGGTTCGTACTCTTGCCGAATTCCATATCACCCTCCCTGTGCGAATTCGCTCCGAGGTGTGGGATGACGCGCCGAAAATCGATGCTGGAATCCGATTGGCAGCAACCGTGATGCGGCGCGCTCAAAAGAAGTCCCCACTTTCCGAACGTAGCAGCTCACGCGATGCCACCATTGATCTCCGTCAATGGCCCGCGATACCGCTTCGCGGCTCACTGGGATCCGGTAATCGTCGAAAAGAGCGCGATGATCGCGGCGCGGCCGCCATCGTCCGGCGCATGATGGGTTGAGAGAAAGGCGTCGAGACCTTCAACCCCGTCGGACCTTGTGCGGCGTTTGACGAAGGCGATGGTCAGGGTGGGGGTGTGGCAGAACGTGCACCTCGCCGCGATGATCCTGGCGCCATATCCGGGGTCGGGTGATCTTCCGGCGTCTTCGGCGCAAAGGGGTAGCGGTGCCAGCAGGGGCGGCAGGACAAAGGCCAGGCAGAGGCGCCGGATCTGTCGATGGTGCATGATATGTACCGATCGGTGACGATCATACCACCTTGGATTTGTCACTTCCACGGGCCGATCGGTCTGGCCGCACAAGGCGCGCCCTACATCGGGTCAAATCACCGCATCGGCCGGCGATCGGGCCGGAACTGGGCGCGCGCGGCGATCTGATTTCCGGCATCTGGCCTTAGCTTGCCCCAAAGGGCATCGGCAAACGGCCGGAATTGTAGTCGGTCCACTCGGTGATGTCGGGATAATACTGTTTGCGCCACGCCCGGACGCGCGGGTTCATGCGTCGCCGCCAAAGAGGTGGCACCATCGCCAATGCGGTCATCGCCGGGTAGCCGAAGGGAAGCTGCGGGGCCTCGTCGGCACTGTAGGTCTGCAGGAGCGGGAAGCGGCGGTCGGGCTTGTAATGGTGATCGGAATGGCGCTGGAGGTTGATCAGGAACCAGTTCGTCACCTTGTGGTCGGCGTTCCAGGAATGCCGCGGCAGGACGTGTTCGTAGCGACCCTCGCCGAGATGGCGGCGGGTGAGGCCGTAATGCTCGACATAGTTCACGAGTTCGAGCTGCCAGACCGCGACGAAGGCCTGCCAGGCGAAGAGCGCGAGGCCCACCCAGCCGCCGAGCGCGAAGGCGAGGGCGAGGGCCGCGAGCTGCAGCGCGGCGTAGCGCCAGAACGGGTTCGAGCGGTGCAGCGCCGGCCGTCCGGCGCGGGCGAGGCGCTGGCGCTCGGCGCGCCAGGCCGAGCCGGGCCCGTCGCGCAGCACGCGCAGGAACGCGCGGTGGAAGCCCTCGTTGTAGCGCGCGGACACCGCGTCGCGTGGCGTGCCGACGTAGCGGTGGTGGACGAGAAGGTGCTCGGTGCGGAAATGGCTGTAGAGCACGGTCGCGAGGAGCAGGTCGCCGAGCCAGCGTTCGAGCCGGTTCTTCTGGTGCATCAGTTCATGCGCATAGGTGATGCCGATCGAGCCGGAGATCACGCCGAGGCCGAAGAACAGCACGATCTTCTCCCAGGCCCCGAGGTGATCGGCGCGGGTGACGTACCAGATCATGCCGTAGATCGTCGCGGCCTGAACCGGCAACCAGATCATGGTGATCAGCCGATACCAGAAGAGCTCGGCTTCGGGCGTGTCGGTATCGGGGTTGCGGGTCTCGGGCCCTGCGATCGCGTCGAGGATCGAGGTGACGATCCAGCCATAGGTCGGCAGGAACCAGACCGTCCAGCCGCCGTAACCCGCGCCCACCACGGCGAGCGGCACGAGGATGAGCGAAAGCCAGAACGGCGCCGCCGAGGTAAAGCGGGAGATCGGTTGGGACATGCGCTGCTCCGCTCATCTTTCGGCGGCAGTCTAGTCGCGCGGCCGGGCGGCCTCAATCGGTCAGAAGCGCGCGGGCGGCGAGGTCGTGGACCTTGCGCATGAGGGTCGGCAGTTCGGCCGGGCGGAAGCCGTCGCGGGGGATGAACTGGCCGCGTTCGGCCGTGGCATCTCCGGGCAGGCGGGCGGCAAGCACGCTCAGCGTGAGGTGGAAATGCGTGAAGGTGTGGCGCACCTCGCCTTCCATCTCGCGCCAGTCGGCTTTGGCGGGCGGCGCCGGGGCGGGGTCGTCCTCGCTCCAGTCGCTGCCCGGCCAACCGAGCGTGCCGCCGAGCAGCCCGCGTTCGGGCCGGCGTTCGAGAA
>JBFKMA010000295.1:0-2538 GCA_041630175.1 Albidovulum sp. | reverse complement strand
GTGCCCGAGCCGATCGCCGACCCGCTACATTTCCGCGACCAGAAGAAATACCCCGACCGGATGAAGGCCGCGCAGAAGGCCACCGGCGAGAAGGAGGCGATGCTCGTCGCCGAGGGCGAGGTGAACCGCACTCCGATCGTCGCCGCGGCGCAGGACTTCGCCTTCATGGGCGGCTCGATGTCGATGTATGTCGGCAACGCGATCATCGCCGGCGCCGAGCGCGCGGTGAAGCTCAAACGGCCCTTCGTGCTCTTTTCCGCCGCCGGCGGCGCCCGCATGCAGGAGGGCATCCTCGCGCTCATGCAGATGCCGCGCACCACGATCGCGGTCGAGATGCTGAAGGATGCGGGCCTGCCCTACATCGTCGTCCTCACCCACCCGACCACCGGCGGCGTGACCGCCTCCTACGCGATGCTCGGCGACGTCCAGCTCGCCGAGCCCAACGCGCTGATCGGCTTCGCCGGCGCCCGCGTCATCGAACAGACGATCCGCGAGAAGCTGCCCGAAGGCTTCCAGCGCTCCGAATACCTGCTCGATCACGGCATGCTCGACCGCGTCACCCATCGCGGCAGGCTGAAGGACGAGTTGACGGCGATCCTGCGCATGCTCACCCGCCAGCCCCCCGCAGTGAAGGGCGACCTGCCGAAGCCCGAGGCGAAGCCCGCCCCCGCGGCGGCCGAACCGCCGAAGACCGGCACGAAATAGCGGTTTCGCCGGTCAGATGATTCCCAAGGCGGGGCCAGGGGCAGACAGCCCACCCCCCGAAACCAGCGCCACGAGGCCAAGATGTCTGAAGGTTCCGACCTGATCCTTTCGCGCATGATGGCGCTGCATCCCAAGATCATCGACCTGACGCTCGACCGGGTCTGGCGGCTTCTCGAGGCGCTCGGCCACCCGGAGCGTCAGCTCCCCCCGGTGATCCATATCGCCGGCACCAACGGCAAGGGCTCGACCCAGGCGATGATCCGCGCCGGGCTCGAGGCGATGGGCGACACGGTCCACGCCTATACCTCGCCGCATCTCGCGCGCTTCCACGAACGCATCCGGCTCGCCGGAGAGCTGATCTCGGAAGACCACCTCAGCGAGATCCTCGAGGAATGCGAGACCGCCAATGGCGGCATCCCGATCACCTATTTCGAGATCACCACCTGCGCGGCGCTCCTCGCCTTCGCACGCAACAAGGCCGACTGGACGCTCCTCGAGGTCGGCCTCGGCGGACGCCTCGACGCAACCAATGTCGTCGACCGGCCGCGGCTGACGATCATCACGCCGGTCTCGCTCGACCACCAGCAGTATCTCGGCGAGACGCTGCCCGAGATCGCCGGCGAGAAGGCCGGCGTGATCAAGCGCGGCGTCCCTTGCGTCGTCGGCCCGCAGGAAGAGGCGGGCCTCGAAGTGATCGAGGCGAAGGCCGCCCGCCTCGGCGCGCCGCTTCTGGTCCACGGCCAGCACTGGAATGTCTGGGAGGAACGCGGCCGGCTGATCTTCCAGGACGAGACCGGGCTTCTCGACCTGCCGCTGCCGAACCTGCCCGGCCCGCACCAGATCGACAATGCCGGCGCCGCCCTTGCCGCGCTCCGCCATCTCGGCGCCGACGAGGCCGCCTGCGAGACCGCGGTGACCAAGGCCTACTGGCCCGCGCGGATGCAGCGCCTTTCCCACGGCCCCTTGGTCGACGCCGCGGGCGACTGCGAACTCTGGCTCGACGGCGGCCACAACCCGGCGGGCGGGCTGGCCGTGGCCGGCACCCTCGCGCGGTTGCCGCAGAAGCCCACGCACATGATCCTCGGCATGCTCAACACCAAGGACATCGCCGGCTACCTGCGTCCGGTCGCCGCCGCGGCGAAGACGCTGACCGCGGTGTCGATCCCCGGCGAGGCGAACACGCTGACGGCCGAGCAGACCCAGGAGGCGGCCGCCAAGGCCGGAATCGCGGCCGCCACCGCCGAGAGCGTGCTGGCCGCGGTGAAGACCATCGCCGCGAAGGATCCCGGCGCCCGGATCCTGATCTGCGGCTCGCTCTACCTCGCGGGCGGCGTGCTCAGGGAAAACGGCTGACCCGCCTGATCCGCTCGACCGCGCCTCTCGGCGCCGAGGCGATCCCCCGCGCGCTCAGCTGAGCACGCCGTCGACGGGGCGCATCGGCTCGGGCGGCTCGCGACCGATCGCCTCGGCGACCGAGATCTCGATCACCCGGCACATCGCGTCGAGCGGCAATCCGTTGGCGGCGTCACGGAACGGGTGTTCGAGCTCGTCGCTGACCGCGTTCAGACCGAAGAAGACATAGGCAACAACCGCCGCCACCGCCGGCGCGAAGCCGCCCGCGGTCTCGATCAGCGCGAAGGGCAGGATCACGCAGTAGAGATAGCTCGTCCGCAGGACGAGCAGCGAATAGACGAAGGGGATCGGCGCCGAGGCCAGCCGCTCGCAGCCGGCCTGCGCGAGGGCGATGGCGGCAAGCCGCTCGGCCAGCGCCCGCTGCCCCATCTCCGAAAGCCGCGCCGCCTCGGCCTCGGCGCGGATCGCGCCGGCCATGGC
>JBFKMA010000294.1:0-2549 GCA_041630175.1 Albidovulum sp. | reverse complement strand
TGCCCAGCCGCCGCTGGCGGTCGTGCCGGGGGCGAGATGGCCGAAGAGTTCCAGATCGTAGGTGAAATGGAAGACGGCCATGCCGAGAAGCGCGAGCGAGCGAGCGATGTCGAGGCCGATCACGCGCCCCCGCCGCACTGTCCGGTGCGCCGAGCTGACTCCTGCCGCGTGGCGCGGTCGCGGCCTGCCGGGACTGGCCGCCGCCATCAGTCGAGCACGACCAGCGCGTGGCGCTTCTTCCCGGCCGTCAGCTTCACCGGGGCGGCGAAGTGGCCCGCACCGAACATCTGCCCCGCATCGGCGGCGAGCTCGTCATTCACCCGCGCGCCACCCTCGGCGATGAGCCGCTTGGCGTCCTTGCCGGACTTCGCGAGCCCGGAGCGGACGAAGAGCTGGGCGAGGCTGATCCCCTCGGCGACGTCGGCGGGCGAGAGCGTCAGCGTCGGAAGGTCCTCCCCCACGCCGCCCCGTTCGAAGACCTCGCGCGCCGTGGCCTCCGCCGCCGCCGCCGCCTCGGCACCGTGGGCGAGGCCGGTCACCTCGTTGGCGAGGATGATCTTCGCCTCGTTGATCTCGGCCCCCTGGAGCGTGCCGAGCCGGTCGCATTCCTCGATCGGCAACTCGGAATAGAGCTTGAGGAACCGGCCGACATCGGCGTCGGTGGTGTTGCGCCAGAACTGCCAGAACTCGTAGGGCGAGAGCATCTCGGGATTGAGCCAGACCGCGCCCGACTGGCTCTTGCCCATCTTCTTGCCGTCCGACGTCGTCAGCAAGGGCGAGGTCAGCCCGTAGACCTCGTCATCGAGAATGCGGCGCGTCAGGTCGATGCCGTTGACGATGTTGCCCCATTGATCCGAGCCGCCCATCTGCAACAGGCAGCCTTAACGCCGGTGCAGTTCCATGAAGTCGTAGGCCTGCAGGATCATGTAGTTGAACTCAAGAAAGCTCAGCGACTGCTCGCGGTCGAGCCGCGACTTCACGCTTTCGAACGCGAGCATCCGGTTGACCGAGAAATGCCGCCCGATATCGCGCAGGAAATCGAGGTAGTTCAGCCCGTCGAGCCACTCGGCATTGTTCAGCATCAGGGCGTCCGTGGGCGCGTCGCCGAAGCTGACATAGGCCGAAAAGACCTGCTTGATGCCGGCGATGTTCGCGTCGATCTGCGCGGGCGTGAGCAGGGGCCGCTCCTCGGCGCGGAACGACGGGTCGCCGACCTTGGTCGTGCCGCCGCCCATCAGAACCAGCGGCTTGTGGCCGGTCCTCTGCAGCCAGCGGAGCATCATGATCTGGATGAGCGAGCCCACGTGCAGCGAGGGCGCGGTCGCGTCGAAGCCGATATAGGCCGGGACAACACCCTTCGCCAAAGCCTCGTCCAGCCCCTGATAGTCGGTGCAGTCGGCGAGGAAGCCGCGCTGCATCATCACGTGCATGAAATCGGATTTCGGGTGGTAGGTCATCGCCGCATCGTCCATTCTTTTGCCGCACCGCATATATCGGCGGGCGGGTCCGAGGGAAAGGGCATGATGAAGGCCGAAGCTGACTGGGTTCTCGGGACAATGTCGGGCACCTCGCTCGACGGGGTGGACGCAGCGCTTCTGAAGACCGATGGCGAGCGGATCCTCGACTTCGGTCGCCACGGCTACCGGCGCTATTCCGGGCCCGAACGCGCGACGATACGCGCAGCACTCGGGCTCTGGCCGGGTGAGGCGGGAGTCGCGGAGGCGGCCGAGGTCGTGGTGGCGGCCCATGCCGAGGTGATGGCGCCGCTCGCGGGCGAAGCCGCGCTCGCGGGGTTTCACGGCCAGACGCTCGCGCACGATCCCGGCGGGCGCGGCACGCATCAGGCGGGCGACGGGAGCGTTCTGGCCGAGGCTCTGGGCCTGCCGGTCGTCTGGGATTTCCGCTCGACCGATGTCGGCATGGGCGGGCAGGGGGCGCCCCTGGCGCCGTTCTTCCACTTCGCCTGCGCGAAATGGATCGGCGCGACGGCGCCTATTGCCTTCCTCAACCTCGGCGGGGTCGGCAACCTTACCTGGCTTGACCCGCGCAAGGCCGCGCCGGAACAGCCGGGCGCCTGTCTCGCCTTCGACACCGGACCCGCCAACGCCCCGATCGACGATCTCGTGGCCGCGCGCCTTGGGCAGGGCTACGACGAAGGCGGCCGTCTCGCGGGCGACGGCGCGGTGGACGAGGCGATCATCGCGCGTTTCCTCGATGATCCGTTCTTCCTTAAGCCGCCGCCGAAATCGCTCGACCGCAACGGCTTTCCGGCGCTGGTCGAGGCGGTGGCCGGGCTGCCCGACGCCGATGCCGCGGCGACGCTGACCGCGGCCGCGGCCGCCGCAGTGGCGCGCGGGGCCGGGCATTTTCCCGAGCCGGCCGCGCGCCTTCTCGTCACCGGCGGCGGGCGGCACAATCCGGTCCTGATGCGGATGCTCGGTGCGCTTCTCGACATGCCGGTGGAGCCGGTCGAGGCGGTCGCGCTCGACGGCGACATGCTTGAGGCGCAGGCCTTCGCCTTCCTCGCGGCGCGGGTGGTGCGGGGGCTG
>JBFKMA010000293.1:0-2581 GCA_041630175.1 Albidovulum sp. | reverse complement strand
GGTCGGCCGCTTCCCGTTCATCGGCAACGGCAAGGCGATCGCGCTCGGCGAGGCCGAGGGGCTGGTCAAGACCGTGTTCGACGCCAAGACCGGCGAACTGCTCGGCGCCCACATGATCGGCGCCGAGGTGACCGAGCTCATCCAGGGCTATGTCGTGGGCCGCACGCTCGAGACGACCGAGGGCGAGCTGATGGAGACGGTCTTCCCGCATCCGACGCTTTCGGAGATGATGCACGAGGCGGTGCTCGACGCTTACGGTCGGGCGCTGCATATCTGACCGCGGGCCTTCGCCGGCAACGTCTCGCATGTTGACCGGCAGATACCGGCCCCGGTTTCCTGACCGCCAATCCACCGTCGCGCGGTGCCGGCGCCGGACGGGCGGTCACTGGCCTGGAGCGGGGGAAAGCACATGATCAGGGCGACGATCGTCGGCGGAATTCTGGCCTTGGTGCCGCTCGGCTTTCTGGCTGTCGCGCTCGAAAAGGCGTGGCTCATCGCCCACAAGGTGGCCGGACCAATCGGGGGAATGCTGCCCGCGGCCGAGGCCGGCAGGCCGCTGCTGGTGACCATCGCCGCGGCGGTGCTGATCCTCACCTTCTGCTTCTTGTCCGGGCTCGCGGTGCGCCACAGATTGCTGAAGGCGCGTTTCGCGGCGGTCGATTCGGTCCTGTCGGATGCGATCCCGGGCTATGTCGCCGTCAAGAGCACGATCAGCGGTCTTGCGGAGACCGAGGCGGGCGACAAGGTGCTGACCGCGGTCGTCGTCCGGTTCGACGACTACCAGCAGATTGCCTACGAAGTGGAGCGTGACGGCGACCATGCGACGGTGTTCCTGCCCGGATCGCCGTCGGTCTGGGCCGGTTCGGCGATCATCGTCGAAACCAGCAGGATCTCGCCGCTTGGCGCGCCGCTGGTCAGCATCAACCGCGCGCAGCGCGTGCTGGGGCGCGGATCCATCGGCATCGCGGGCCGGGCGATCCGGGATGGCGTGCAGAACGGCGGCCAGCCCTCCGAACGCGGCTAGGACCGCCCGGATCGTGGTTCAGGGGGCGACCGTACCGCCCGCCGCGAGCCAGTCACCGAAGCCGCCGAGATTGTAGACCTCGCGATAGCCGAATCCCGCGAGCATCCGTGCCGCCATCTGGCTCCGCGCCCCCGAGGCGCAGTAGAGCGCGACCGGCCGGTCGCAGGAAAGTTCCGGCAGGCATTCCGGGCTCGCCGGGTCGCATTTCATCCGGGCGACCGCCAGCGGCACATGCAGGGCGCCCGCGGCCTTGCCCGTCGCGGCGAGTTCGGCGGCGTCGCGCACGTCGATGACGGTGAGTTCACCCGCAGCGGCACGCGCGACAGCGTCCCGTGCCGGGATGCGGGCGGCGTTGCCGGACAGGGATTTCAGGAAAGACAGCATTTCGGGCCTCGGAAAGATGGTGCGTGACTGGATCTGGGGTTCGGCGGTTGCGCCTCAACCTCCGCGACGAAAATAAATTCAAAATAGTGAATTTGAAAGGGGCGCAGCGCCGCAGGAGCGCGCGAGCGGGAAATCGCCGGGGTGGCGGCCGGGTGTTCCTTGTATGTTCTCATTTTCCAGTTGGAGACTCGGCCCCCATGCACTATTTGTTAACCGCTGATCCCGGGGGCAGGCATGGCCGAGCAGAAGTTCATCGAAGTACGCGGCGCGCGAGAGCACAATCTCAAGTCGATCGACGTCGACATTCCGCGCGACCGGCTGACGGTGATTACCGGGCTTTCCGGTTCCGGAAAGTCCTCGCTCGCCTTCGACACGATCTATGCCGAGGGCCAGCGGCGCTATGTCGAAAGCCTGTCGGCTTATGCCCGGCAGTTTCTCGACATGATGGGCAAGCCCGATGTCGACCACATCTCCGGTCTCTCGCCGGCGATCTCGATCGAGCAGAAGACCACCTCGAAGAACCCGCGCTCGACGGTCGGCACGGTGACCGAGATCTACGATTACTTGCGCCTGCTCTTCGCCCGCACCGGCACGCCCTACAGCCCCGCGACCGGCAAGCCGATCGAGGCGCAGCAGGTGCAGGATATGGTCGATATCGTGATGGCGATGCCGGAGGGGACGCGCGGATACCTGCTCGCCCCGATCGTGCGCGACCGGAAGGGCGAGTACCGCAAGGAATTTCTCGAGCTGCGCAAGCAGGGCTTCCAGCGCGTCAAGGTCGATGGCCAGTTCCACGAGCTGGAAGAGCCGCCCGTGCTCGACAAGAAGTACCGCCACGACATCGACGTCGTCGTCGACCGGATCGTGGTGCGCGAGGGACTGGAGACGCGGCTCGCGGATTCCTTCCGCACCGCGCTGAACCTCGCCTCGGGCATCGCGATTCTCGAGACCGCGCCGACCGAAGGCGAGCCCGAGCGCATCACCTTCTCGGAGAACTTCGCCTGCCCGGTTTCCGGCTTCACGATCCCCGAGATCGAGCCGCGGCTATTCTCCTTCAACGCGCCCTTCGGGGCTTGCCCGTCTTGTGACGGCCTTGGGGTCGAGCTTTTCTTCGACGAACGTTTGGTGGTGCCGGATCAAAACCTGAAGATCTATGATGGTGCGCTGGCGCCT
>JBFKMA010000292.1:0-2607 GCA_041630175.1 Albidovulum sp. | reverse complement strand
TTTGGCGGTCCGGCCCGGTTCTGGGGGCGACGCAATCGGCGCACAATTGCCAATACATGTTGCAAAAATATCGCATGGGTGGACGCGCCGGGCGGTTTCGGGTATGTGCGCCCGGTCATGGCCCTGGGGGGCTGCGGCTCGACGAAGCAATTCGGGATAGTGAAATGTCAGTGCTGAAGTGCTGGACCAGGAGCACAGCCATGCTCCTCGCCCTCGCCGGAGGCGTGCATGCCGAGATGACGGTGAGCCAATCCAACGATCCGACGGCGGCCCTGGGGATGAACCTCACGGCCTTGCTCGGCCAGGAGAAGGCGGCTCTGGGCGCGGTGAGCGGTGAGCGGCTGCAAAAGATCGTGACGCCGCCGAAGCCCGCCGCGCGCGCGAAGACCGATGACATCACCTATGACAAGGAATGGCTCGCCAGCCAGCCCGCCGCCAAGGGCGGTCCGGAGTTCGAGTGCCTCGCGACGGCGCTCTACTTCGAGGCCCGCGGCGAGGGGATCAAGGGGCAGGCGGCGGTTGCGGAAGTGATTCTGAACCGGGTCGAGAACCCGACCTTCCCGCAGACGATCTGCGGCGTCGTCAACCAGGGGAATTCGCGCGGCTGCCAGTTCTCCTTCGCCTGCGACGGCCGCCCCGAGAAGATCGGTGAGCGCGGCGCGTGGACGGTGGCCACCAAGATCGCCCGCGCGATGATGGACGGCGCGCCGCGCCGGCTGACCGACGGCGCGACCTATTTCCACACGCCGGCGGTGAATCCCTCCTGGTCGAAGCGGTTCGAGCGGACCACGAAGATCGGCCAGCACATCTTCTACCGCGCGCCGGACCGGACCGCGATGAACTGAGGCCGCAGGCGGCGCGCCAGGCGCCGTCTTCGGGCTTTCCGCGGCGGGCCGAGGCGCTATGATGCCGCGACCCGCCACCGGAGCCGCCCAATATGTCCGATGAAATCCGCCTCGCCTTCGCCCATCCCGAGGAGCGCGCGAAGGCCATGGCCCCTTCCGACCCGCCCGACCGGATCAGCCTGCGCGACCACATCGCGCTGGCCGATGTCGGCGCCTTCCAGGTCGAGCGCGGCCAGGAACAGCGGCTGCGCTTCAACGTCGTCGTGGAACTGCTGCCGCACGAGGAGGCCGGCGACGATGTCGACCGCATCCTCTCCTACGACCGCATCGCCGAGGCGATCGCGGCGGAGCTGGCGGCGGAGCGGCTGAACCTTCTCGAAACCCTCGCCGAACGCATCGCCACCCGGCTTTTGGCCGAGCCGCAGCCGGCGCGGGTGTTCCTGCGCATCGAGAAGCTCGACCGCGGCCCCGGCGCGCTCGGGGTGGAGATCGTGCGCAGCCGTAGCGAAGCGGTCGCCGTCGCGGCGCAGGGCGCGCCGCGCCCGGTCGTGGCCTATCTCGACAATGCCACGATCGCGGCGGATGACCTCGCGGCGCGGCTCGACCGGTTCGCGGCCGCAGGCGCGCCGGTGGTGCTGGCCGTCGGCCTGCCCGACACGGTGCGCCCCGCCACCGCCGACGCCGCAAGCCAGCGCCGCATCGACCTCTTGGCGATCGAGCAGAACACCTGGGCGCTCGCGGCGCGCGATCCGCGCCTGACGGTGGTGGCGACGCGGACCGAGCTCGACTGGGCGATGCGCCAGGGCGGCATGGTGGTCTGGGCGCCCTCGAAGATCGTGCTCGACACGCCCGGCGCGCCGGAGGCGGGCGAGGACGGCGCGGCGCAGGCGGCCTGGTTCGCGGGCGAGTTCGCCGCGCTCAGGCTCGTCGTTCACGGCGATGTTGCAATGCCGGCATCTTGCCGCGTGCCGGTGGAGCGGACCTGACGAGGCCGCTTGCCAATCGCCGCCGTCGCGGCCAAAAGCCCGCCATGGAATACTTTCGCCCCCTCGCCATGACCGATCCCGCCCGGCCCGCCGGCGCCTTGCCGCTGGCCGGCGGCTGGTGCTGGTTCGACCGGGTGGAGGTCCTGACCCGCGGCGGCTCGCGCGGGCTGATCGCCGCCGCCGTTCTGCCGGCCGAGGCCCGCGACCGTCTGACCGCGCCACGCGCGGCCGTGGCCGGACTCGCGCTCGACCGCCCGCGGATCATGGGCATCCTCAACGTCACCCCCGACAGCTTCTCCGACGGCGGCCGCTTCAACGCGCCGGACGCCGCCATCGCCCGCGCCCGCGCCATGGCCGATGCCGGGGCCGAGATCCTCGATATCGGCGGCGAGAGCACGCGGCCCGGCTCCGCCGCCGTCGATCCGAGCGAGGAGACCGCCCGCACCGCGCCGGTGATCCGCGCGCTGCGCGAAGGCGGGCTCAAAGTGCCGGTCTCGATCGACACGCGCAAGGAAGCGGTCGCGCGCGCCGCACTCGATGCCGGCGCGGACATCGTCAACGATGTCGCCGCGCTGACCTACGATCCGGCGCTGACTTCGCTCGTCGCGACGCGCGGCGTGCCGGTCTGCCTGATGCATGCGCAGGGCGACCCGGCGACCATGCAGAACGACCCACGCTACGACGACGTGCTGCTCGACGTCTACGACTTCCTCGCCGGACGGGTCGCCGCGGCCGAGGCGGCGGGCATTCCCCGCGACCGCATCATGGTCGATCCC
>JBFKMA010000291.1:0-2689 GCA_041630175.1 Albidovulum sp. | reverse complement strand
CGACCCGGCCCAGACCAGGGACCTTCTGAAAAGCGGCGTCACCGCCATCGCCTACGAAACGGTGACCGACCGCTCGGGCGGCCTGCCGCTCCTCGCGCCGATGTCCGAGGTCGCGGGCCGTCTCGCGCCGCAGGTCGGCGCCTGGACGCTGCAGAAGGCCAATGGCGGCCGCGGCGTGCTGATGGGCGGCGTGCCGGGCGTCGGGCCCGCGCGCGTGCTGGTGATCGGCGGCGGCGTCGTCGGCACCCATGCGGCGAAGATCGCCGCGGGGATGGGCGCGGACGTGACGGTGCTCGACCGCTCGATCCCGCGGCTGCGCTATCTCGACGACGTCTTCGGCGGCACGTTCAAGAACGCCTTCGCCTCGGCCGCCAATGTCCATGATCTCGCCTGCCAGGCCGACATGATCATCGGCGCCGTGCTGATCCCCGGTGCCGCCGCGCCGAAGCTGATCACGCGGGCCCAGCTCAAGGAGCTGAAGCCGGGCGCGGCGCTCGTCGATGTCGCCATCGACCAGGGCGGCTGCTTCGAGACCTCGCGCGCCACCACCCACCAGGACCCGGTCTACGAGGTCGACGGCATCATGCATTACTGCGTGGCCAACATGCCCGGCGCGGTCGCGCGGACCTCGACGATCGCACTCGGCAACGCGACGATGCCGTTCATGCTCGCGCTCGCCGGCAAGGGCTGGAAGAAGGCCTGCGCCGACGACCCGCATCTTCTGAACGGGCTCAACGTCCATGCCGGCAAGCTGACCTACGCCGCCGTCGGCGAGGCGCTGGGCATCGACACCGTCGATCCGCGCTCCGTCCTGGGGTGACGCGCGCTCAGGCGGGCACCGCCCGTCCTGCGAGCACTTCCAGCCGGGCCAATGTCCTTGGCCCGGCGATCCCGTCCGCGACCAGGCCCTGAGCGGACTGGAACTCCTCGACCGCGCGCCGCGTCCCCGGGCCGAAATCGCCGTCGACGATGAGATGGTAGCCCTGCCCGCGCAGCCGGCGCTGCAGTTCGGCGACGTGCTCGCCCTTCATGCCGAGGCGGATCGACACCGGGTCAAGGTCGCCGGGCGCGGGCGCATCCTGGCCGGAATGCTTCCTGTAGGCCCGCTTCATCAACTTGGCATAGTGGTCCACCTGTCCCGGCCCGTTATAGGCGCGCGCGAAGCCGCGCCAGTCACGCGCCGCCAGCTCGTCCAGAAGCCCGCGCTTGCGGATGAAGCTGAGCATCACCTCGATCTGGCCCTCGATCCCCGCCATCGCCCGCTCCGCCAGCGCCTTCGGTGTGCCGTAGCCGAGCCAGTCGGCATTCTCGCCGAGAACCTGGCCGACGCCCCACGAACAGGCGGCATGGGCGGCCTGCTCGTTGATCTCAGCGGCGCGCTTAAGCTGGTTGTAGCGGGCCTGCTGGCTCCGCGCATAGGGCAGGTCGCCCCATTTCGGCGCCGCGAGCTTGCGCCGCACCGCTTCGGCGCGCTCGGCCGCGGTCAGGCCGGGATAGCGGTAGAAGACATGGTATTCGTAGAGGATGAGCGGCATGTCCTTGCCGTCGACGGTCGCGAATGCGTTGCCGCCGCTTTCGACCTCGACGACGGTCTTGAGCGCGGCGGGCTCGATGCCCTCGGCGCGCGCCACCGCCTCGACCTTGTCCATGACCTCCGACAACCGTGCCATCGCGCAATCCTTTCCTGAAAATCGGTGCCCGGAATAGGCACAGGATAGCACGATACCGCAGGCCGAAGGCGTCCCGCCCCGGCCCGGCCGGGGCGGGCGGGCATCACGGCTCTGCGCGTGGGCGGCCCGGCGCCGGTCCGCCACTGTGAAAAAGCCCGCCGGGACGGCGGGCCTGTTCGGTCTCAGATTGTCTCGTCGCGGCCTACTTCCTGACCAGCGCGTCGCGGATTTCGACGAGGATATCCTTCTCGGACGGCCCGGGATCGGCCTTGGGCGCCGGCTTTTCCGGCACCGCCGTCGCCTTGATCCGGTTGACGGCCTTCACCAGCAGGAACACCACCCAGGCGATGATGAGGAAATTGATGAGCGCGGTGATGAAGCTGCCGTAGTTGAACGAGGCCGCCTCCGGCCCGTCGCCGAGCGCGATCCTCAGCCCGGAAAAGTCGATCCCGCCGGTGACGAGCGAAAGGACCGGGTTGATCAGGTCGTCGACCAGCGATGTCACGATCGCGGTGAAGGCCGCGCCGATGATGATGCCCACCGCCATGTCCATGACGTTGCCCTTGGCGATGAAGTCCCTGAACTCATTAAGCATGTCTCTGCCCCTGCTTTGCTTGCGGTCCGCGGCGCGGCGCGGCGCGGGCGAAGACTAGCACGGGTTTGCTGGCGGGCGGCGATTTCCTCGCGGGGCTCGCCGTTCCGCGGCTGTTCAGCCGGGCAAAACCCCGTTCAGCACATAGCGAAGGATATCCACCACCTGCCGCGGCTCCTCCGCGACGGCGAGCGCGGCGGCGTCCACCTCCTTCAGCGCATGGGCATGGCCGGGCCCATGAAGCACGATCAGCGCCTTGCCGAGCGCCGCCGCACAGCCCGCATCGAAGGCCGCGTTCCACTGCTTGTACTGGTCGCCGAAGCGCACGACGACGATATCGGCCTCGGCGATCGCCTTGCGGGTGCGGATCGCGTTGAGCTTGGCGCCCTTGTGGTCGTGCCAGAACTTGTCCGCCTCCGCCCCGAGG
>JBFKMA010000290.1:0-2693 GCA_041630175.1 Albidovulum sp. | reverse complement strand
GTGATCGGTCGCCATAGCGGAATCATGCACCGCCGCCGTCACGAAGGATGCCAGCAACAGGCCGGCGATCAGAAGGGCGGCCCCCGCCGCCACGTGAAAGACGCTCATCTCCGCCTCCAATGCATCTCGATCAAAAAACCCCGTGAAATCGCTCGGGGAACGGATTATGCCCGGCATCATGCACCGCGAACCCCGCCCCGGACAGTCCGGAATTCCCGCCCCGGCGGCCTGCAAGACGGAGACGACATGGTCGAGTGGCTGACGAGCCCCGGGCTGGTGCCCTACGAGATCGCGCTTGCCGAAATGGAGGCGCGCGTGGCCGCGATCGCCGCGGGCCGTGCGGACGAGGCGGTCTGGCTTCTGGAACACCCCCCGCTCTACACCGCCGGCACCTCGGCGCGGCCCGAGGACCTGACCGATCCCGACCGGTTCCCGGTCTTCGTGGCGGGCCGCGGCGGGCAATACACCTATCACGGGCCCGGCCAGCGGGTCGCCTATGTGATGCTCGACCTCAACCGGCGCGGCCGCGACGTGCGCGCCTTCGTGCGCCGGCTCGAGGAGTGGATCATCGCCACGCTCGCCGAGTTCAACGTCAGGGGCGAGATCCGCGAGGGCCGCGTCGGCGTCTGGGTCGCGCGTCCCGACAAGGCGCCGCTGCCCGACGGCAGCCCGCGCGAGGACAAGATCGCCGCGATCGGCGTCAAGCTGCGCCGCTGGATCAGCTTCCACGGCATCGCGATCAACGTCGAGCCGGAGCTTGAGCATTTCGACGGCATCGTGCCCTGCGGCATCCGCGAGCACGGGGTGACGAGCCTCGTCGATCTCGGCCTGCCGGTGACGATGGCGGATGTGGATGTGGCGCTGAAGGCGACTTTCCCGCAGGCATTCGGACCGCAGGCGGGACGGTGAGGCCGTCCGGGCCGCGCAAAGGAAACGCGCGCGGTTCCCGGCCCTCGCCTTGCGACGGCGCGGCGAGCCGAGGGCGGATGTCGCGGCCGCAGCCGGTCTCCGATTTGACTTATCGCAAGTTCGCCATAGATCGGTCATGCTAGGGGAGCGTGGCGCAGTTCGCCTGCATGACCGAAACGAAAACCGAGGTACAGCGATGAAGACCAGAATTCTCGCCCTGTCCGCCGCCATCGCCATGGCCGCCCCCGCCTTCGCCGAGGGCGACGCCGCCCAAGGCGAATCGGACTTCAAGAAGTGCAAGAGCTGCCATGCGATCGTCGCCGACGACGGCACCGAGATCCAGAAGGGCGGCAAGACCGGCCCGAATCTCTATGGCGTCATCGGCCGCCAGGTCGGCTCGGCCGACTTCAAGTACGGCGACGCGCTGATCGCCGTGGGCGAGACCGGCATGGTCTGGGACGAGGCCGAGCTTGCCGCCTTCGTCTCCGATCCCAAGGCCTGGCTGCAGGACAAGACCGGCGATGACGGCGCGAAGACGAAGATGTCCTTCAAGCTGACGAAGGGCCAGGAGGACATGGCCGCCTATCTCGCGTCGGTCTCGCCCGGGGTCGAGGAAGCGGAAAGCGAGGAGACCGGCGGCTAAGCTGGAGCTACTACACGGCGCGCGGCGCCCGACGGGCGTCGCGCGATCGCTCCCCGCCCCGCGGCGAGCCTTTCGCCGCCCCCGACCGCCCGCACGCGGAGGCCGGGGACGGCCCTTCGCGCGGCGCGGCATTTTTTCCCTCCCATATCGGCTTGGTGGATTGCCCAAGCGGAAAACCGCCACTATTACGGGCCTGATGCGGCGCCGGTCCACCACCGGCGCCCCCGTGCATGATATGGGAGAACAGCATGGCCGACGCAGCCGTTCATGGCCACGGTGATCATGGGCACCCCGGGTTCTTCACCCGCTGGTTCATGTCCACCAACCACAAGGATATCGGTATCCTCTACCTCTTCACGGCCGCGGTCGTGGGTCTCATCTCGGTGGCCTTCACGGTCTACATGCGGATGGAACTCATGTCGCCCGGCGTGCAGTTCATGTGCCTCGGCGCCGACGGCCTGCCGGACGCGCGGCTGATCGCGGGCGAGGCCTGCACGCCGAACGGCCACCTGTGGAACGTGATGGTCACCGCGCACGGCATCCTGATGATGTTCTTCGTGGTCATCCCCGCGCTCTTCGGCGGCTTCGGCAACTATTTCATGCCCTTGCATATCGGCGCGCCGGACATGGCCTTCCCGCGCATGAACAACCTGTCCTACTGGATGTATGTCGCGGGCACCGCACTTGCCGTGGCTTCGGTGCTGGCGCCGGGCGGCAACGACCAGGCCGGTTCGGGCGTCGGCTGGGTGCTCTACCCGCCCTTGTCGACCAACGAGGCCGGCTGGTCGATGGACCTCGCGATCTTCGCGGTCCACGTCTCGGGCGCCTCGTCGATCCTCGGCGCGATCAACATGATCACGACCTTCCTCAACATGCGCGCGCCGGGCATGACCCTGCACAAGGTGCCGCTCTTCGCCTGGTCGATCTTCGTCACCGCGTGGCTTGTTCTCCTGTCGCTGCCGGTCCTCGCCGGCGCGATCACCATGCTGCTGACCGACCGCAACTTCGGCACCACCTTCTTCCAGCCCTCGGGCGGCGGTGACCCGATCCTCTACCAGCACATCCTGTGGTTCTTCGGCCATCCCGAGGTCTACATCATCATCGTGCCGGCCTTCGGGATCATCAGCCACGTCATCGCGAC
>JBFKMA010000289.1:0-2719 GCA_041630175.1 Albidovulum sp. | reverse complement strand
TCGACGAACTTCTCAGGGTCGCGCGGCCGGGCGCGATCTTCGCCGTCACCGTCCACAGCGCGTTCTACGAGACGGCCGGGTTCGCCGGCCATTTCGCCGGCCTCGGGGCGCGGATCGTCGACTTCCGGACCGAGCCCTTCCGGATTTACGGTCCCGGCGCGGACGGCGCGCACCGCGACGATAGCGGCTGGATCGTCAGTTTCCGCAAGGGCTAGCGCCGGGTCTTGTCGGCCTTGCGCGGCACCTCGCGCGGGACCGGCAGATACTCCACCCCGCCCGAATGCCGCACCGGCTGGGGATAGAGCGTCATCAGCGTCAGCACGTCGTCGGGCATCTCGGTCGCGACCGGCAGGCCCAGCGCCTTCGCCTCGGCGGCCGGGATCGGGTAGTCATGCGTCCAGGTGCCCGAGGCGAGCTTTTCGGCGAGCGCCCGCGCCTGATCGCGCGGCATCCGCGTCGCCAGCAGTTCCGTCGTCGCGCCGGTCACCTGGTCGAGCGCCTTCCTGCCGACATCGGCGAGGATCAGCGTCTCGTCGTCGAGCTTCGCCAGCGGGTTCTGCCCCACAGCGCGCACGACGGAGGCGGCGGGGTACTAGCCGATCTGCGAGCTCATCGACAGCCGCCGCATGTCGATGAGCTTGCGGGCGAGCATCGGCTGGGGCATCGACAGGATCACGAACAGCCAGAGCGCGTCGGAGATCGAGAACTCCATGGCTCAGTCCCCGGCCTTCCCGGCCCGGTCGACATGACCGAGATCGCGGCCGGGCGCGATCTGGTCGCGGACCAGCTGCTTGAGGGTCTTGACGTCGGGAAAGCCGCCGTCGCGCCTGCGTTCCCACAGAAGCGCCTCGCCGAGACGGATCTCGAAGATGCCGCCGGTTCCGGGGATCAGCGTGACGCCGCCGAGCTCCTCGCCGAAGGTCGACAGAAGCTCCTGCGCCATCCAGGCGGAGCGCAGGAGCCAGTTGCACTGGGTGCAGTAGGCGATTGAAATCACGGGTCCTGTCATCGCGGCTCCGCAAGCTTTGGGCGCCGATGACTAGAGCATGCGGCACCCGGACTGCCAAGTGCGCCACGATCCGGTGGGTTGCGGCGACAAAGCTTGAAAATGCGCCGCGTTGCGCCTCGAATCCACGCCCTGGCCGCGGCTTCACCGGAAAGAATCGTTAAATTCTTGGCGCGGAGGGCGATTGTCTGGCATTGTGGCGACGTCCCCGGAAGATTTTGGCGGGGATGTTCGAACCGATACGTGCGACCAGGAAGTGATTTCAATGCAAAGACAGCTGGCCTCCATTGCCCTCGTGAGCCTCGTCGCGGCCCTGCAGCCCGCCGCGGCGCTTGCCTATATCGGCCCCGGCGTCGGCGCCGGCGCCATCGCGGCGGTGCTCGGGGTCCTGGGCTCGATCCTCTTGGCGATCATCGCCGTGCTCTACTATCCGATCAAACGCATGCTGAAGGGCCGCAAGTCGAAGGCCGCGAAGGCAGCGGGCGACGGCGAGCCCGCCGAATAGGATGGTCTGGGTATTTGTCCTCCTCGCCGGCATCCTGGCCAGCGAGGCCTTTCTGCGACTGCCGCTTCTGCCGGTGATCCGGCGCGTCACCGCGACGGCGCGGAAATCCGGGCAGGTGCTCAGGAGCAGCCGCATCTCCGACCACTGGAAGGAACGGATCCTGCCCTCCTACGCCTGGGTGATCGGCAAGGGCTCGCTGCAGTTCTTCGCGATGCTGATGCTCGCGCTGGCGCCGGTGGCGCTGCTCGGACTGGTGTTCCCGGGCGGCATGGCGGCCTGGGGCGCGGCGCTGATGCGGCCCGTGGTGATCGTGGTCCTGTGCCTCGTCTCGATCGGCTATATCTGGATCAGGCTGAAGGTGGCGCGTGTCTGACTATTCGGCGCTCGACCGCGTGCTGCACCGGCTGGCCCTGGCCTCGCCGGTGCTGGCCGAGATGGCGCATGACATCGAACGCGGGCTTTACCTCAGGTCCACGCCCGCCGATTCCGGCCGCCATGTCTTCGTCACCGGCCTTGCCCGCGCCGGCACCACGATCCTGATGCGCGAGATCCACCGCACCGGCGCGTTCGGCTCGCTCACCTATGCCGACATGCCCTTCGTGCTGGCGCCGAACCTCTGGGCGAAGCTGAGCCGCAAGGGCGCGAAGCCCGGCATCCGGGCCGAGCGCGCCCATGGCGACGGGATCGAGATCGACACCCAGAGCCCCGAGGCGCTCGACGAGGTCTATTGGCGGGTCTTCGACGGCAAGGCCTATATCGGCGCCGAGGGGCTCAGCCCGCATGCGCCCGACGCGGATCTGATCGCCGGCTACCGCGACCTGATCCGGCTGGTGCTGCGGAAGACCGGCAAGGCGCGCTACGTCTCGAAGAACAACAACACCATCCTCAGGCTCGGGGCGCTGGCGAAGGCGATGCCCGAGGCCGAGTTCCTCGTGCCGCTGCGCCGGCCGCTCGACCACGCGGCGAGCCTGCTCGGCCAGCACCGGCGGTTCCTCGGCGCCGACGCCTTCACGCGCGACTACATGACCTGGCTTGGCCACCACGAATTCGGCGCGACGCATCGGCCGTTCCTGTTCGGCAGCCGGCCCGAGGGCGATCCCGCCGGCATGGATTACTGGCTGCGCGCCTGGATCGCGGCCTATTCGGCGCTCGATGCAGTGGAGGCCAATGCCGCCAATGTCGCCTTCGTGCCCTACGAGGCCCTGAGC
>JBFKMA010000288.1:0-2766 GCA_041630175.1 Albidovulum sp. | reverse complement strand
GCCGGAGATGCTCGCGATGTGCCGCGACCAGGACATGGTGGTGGGCGACCGGGGCGCGGCGATGACGAACGTGCCCTGGGTCCGCAAGCCCGCGAAATGGATGCTGAACAGCCTCGCCTCGTTCCTCGCCGAGCGGCGCCTCAACGACCTGAATTCGGGTCTCAGGGTCTTCCGCAAGTCGGAGCTTGAGCCCTTCATCCCGCTTCTGCCGCAGAAATTCTCCTTCACCACGACGATCACGCTCTGCATGTCCTGCAACGGCAAGCGGATGATCTACACGCCGATCGAATACGGCAAGCGGGTCGGGAAATCGAAGATCCGGCCGGTGGATTTCCTGAACTTCATCATCCTCGTGCTGAGGGTGATCGTGCTCTTCAATCCCCTGCGCATCTTCATCCCGCTCGGGCTTTGGCTGATGGCGCTGGGGCTGGTGAAGTTCATCTACGACCTCTTCATCGGCAACCTGTCGGAAACCACGATCTTCGCCTTCCTCGCGGCGATCATGATCTGGTCGCTGGGGCTCATCGCCGACATGATCTCTCGCCTGCATCTGAGGCCCTGACATGGCGGCGGGAACCGCAAAGGCGATGCGCAGATGGGCGGTCCGCGCGGGCGGGTCGGCACTGGCGCTGGCGCTGATCTTCTGGTTCCTGCCGCGCGAGGCGATCTTTCAGGGCTTCGCCCGGCTCTCCTGGCCCTTGTTCCTGTCGGTCTTCGCGGCCTTCCTGCTTTGCCATGTCGCGGCGGCGGCGAAATGGTGGCTGTTGATGGGACGCGCCATCGGCTTTCCGACCGCGCTCAGGGCGCATTTCGGCGGGCTCGCGGCCAATCTCTGCCTGCCGGGCGCGGCGGGGGGCGACGCGGTGCGCGCGGGGCTCGCGCATGTCTCGCTCCGCGATGGGCCGCGGGTGGCGGCGGCGGCGGTCGGCGACCGGATTGTGGATCTCGTGGCGCTGGTCTGCCTGATGCTGACGGGGCTTCTGCTGATCGGCGGGCAGGGCGGGGGCGCGGCGCTCGCCGTCCCGGTGGCCGGGATCGTCTTCGCCGGCGCGGCTGCGGGGCTTTTCGTCTTTCCGCGCCTGGCGCGAGGGGTCTGGACCCGCTGGCCGTCCCTGCCGGCACGGGGGCTGGCGCTGCGTATTGCCGACGCCTTCGCCGCGCTCGGCCGGCGGCCGGGGCTGTTGCTCTTCGCGCTGGCGCTGTCGGTGGCGATCCAGTCGGTGCTGATCTGGCTGTCGATCCGGCTCGCGCTCGCCGTCGGCGTGGATGTGCCGGTGGCGGCCTGGTTTTTCGCCTGGCCCTTGGCCAAGATCATCGCGACGCTGCCGATCTCGCTCGGCGGGCTCGGGGTCAGGGAAAGCTCGCTCGCGGCCCTTCTCGTGCCCTTCGGCGCGGCGGCGGCCGAGGTCGTGGCGGCGGGTCTCGCCTGGCAGGGCATCCTCTACCTCGCCGGGGCGCTCGGCGCGCTGGTGCTGGCGGTGTCGGGCGGCAGCCTGCGGCTCGGCAAGGAACCGGTGAAGGAGATTTCAGAGTGAACGACGGCAAGAGTGTTTCGAAAGTCGAACAGCATTCCCGCGTCACCGCCGCAGGTGCCGACAGGCGCACCCGGATCACCGTCCTCGGCGCCGGGCCGGCCGGGATCGCCGCGGCCTATGCGCTGACCAAGGGCGCAGCCGAGGTCGAGGTGCTGGAGCGCGCGCCGGTCGCGGGGGGCAACTCCACCTCGTTTCAGATCGACGGCATCTGGTGCGATTACGGATCGCACCGCTTCCACCCGGTCGCCGATCCGGCGGTCATCGCCGATGTGAAGCGGCTTCTCGGCGACGATCTCCTCCTGCAGCCGCGCCATGGCCGGATCCGGCTTGGCGGGCGCTGGATCCACTTTCCGCTGAAGCCCTTCGACTCGCTTACACGGCTGCCGCCGGCCTTCGCGGCCTCGCTATTCGGCGACATGCTCTTGAAGCCGTTCCGCAGGAAGCGCGCGGGCGCGCGCAGCTTCTCGACGATCCTATATGACGGGCTCGGCCCGACGATCTCGGAGAACTTCTACTTTCCCTATGTCAGGAAGCTCTGGGGGCTCGATCCCGACAAGCTCGCGGTGACGCTCGCCGAGCGGCGGGTGTCGAGCGGCTCGATCGGCAAGATCCTCGCCAAGATGGCGAAGATGGTGCCGGGGCTCCGGGGCGAGACGACCGGGCGGTTCTACTATCCGCGCGAGGGCTACGGGCAGATCTCGCGGGCGATGGTCGCGGCGGCCGAGGCGCAGGGCGCGGCGTTCCGCTTCGGCGCCGATGTCGTGCGGATCGAGCGGACGAAGAACCGCGTGACCGGCATCGTCACCCGCGACGGCGCGGACGAGGTGCTGCAAGAGGCCGATCAGGTCTTCTCGACGATCCCGCTCACCGTGGCGGTGCGGCTCATGGACCCGGCGCCGCCGCCCGAGGTCGTGATGGCGGCCGAGGCGATCCGCTTCCGCGGCATGATCCTCGTCTACCTGATCCTCGGGACCGACCGGTTCACCGAATACGACGCACATTACTTCCCCGAACTTTCGATCCCGATCAGCCGTATGTCGGAGCCGAAGAACTACTCCTCGGCGACCGAGCCCGCCGGCCGCACCATCCTCTGCGCCGAACTGCCCTGCGATCCGGGCGAAAAGTGGTGGGACATGTCCGACGAGGAACTGGGGCGGCATTACTGCGACTGGCTCGCCAGTGTCGGCCTGCCGGTCACGGTGCCGGTGATCCGCTGCGAGACGCGGCGCAT
>JBFKMA010000287.1:0-2807 GCA_041630175.1 Albidovulum sp. | reverse complement strand
TCACCGATCCGCGCGTCGCCAAGGTCTCGCTCACCGGCTCGGTGGAGACCGGCAAGAAGGTCTATGCCACCGCCGCGGCGGGCTTGCGGCACGTGACGATGGAGCTTGGCGGCAAGTCGCCGCTGATCGTCTTCGACGACGCCGATCTCGAGGATGCCATCGGCGGCGCGATCCTCGGCAATTTCTATTCCTCGGGCCAGGTCTGTTCGAACGGCACGCGGGTCTTCGTGCAGAAGGGCATCAAGGAGCGGTTCCTCGCCCGGCTCAAGGAACGCGCCGAGGCGGTCCGCATGGGCGATCCCCTCGACGAGGCGACCCAGATGGGGCCGCTCGTGTCCGCCGCGCAGCTCGACAAGGTGCTGTCCTATGTCGCGAAGGGCCAGGACGAGGGCGCGCGGCTGGTGACCGGCGGCGGGCGCGGCCCGCTCAATACCGGGTTCTACCTGGAGCCCACGGTCTTCGCCGATGTCACCGACGACATGACCATCGCGCGCGAGGAGATCTTCGGCCCGGTCATGGCGGTGCTCGACTTCGACGACGAGGACGAGGTCGTGGCGCGGGCCAATGCGACGGAGTTCGGGCTCTCGGCCGGGGTCTTCACCCGCGACCTCACCCGCGCACACCGGGTGATCGGGCGGCTTCAGGCCGGGTCCTGCTGGATCAACGCCTACAACCTCGCCCCGGTCGAGGCGCCCTTCGGCGGCGTCAAGCTCTCGGGTGTGGGGCGTGAGAACTCCAAGGCTGCGGTCGAGCACTACAGCCAGATCAAGAGCGTCTATGTCGGCATGGGGCCGGTCGAGGCGCCCTACTGAACGGGAATGGGTCGCGGGACAGGAACCGTGACGAGAATTTGAAAGCGGAGGGCGCGTGATGGAAGCCGATTATGTCGTCGTTGGTGCGGGCTCTGGCGGTTGCGCCATGGCCTACCGGTTGGCCGAGGCGGGCAAGCGCGTCATCGTCATCGAGCATGGCGGCACCGATGCCGGGCCGTTCATCCAGATGCCGGGGGCGCTTTCCTACCCGATGAACATGGGGATCTACGACTGGGGCTTCCGGTCCGAGCCCGAGCCGCATCTCGGCGGGCGGCAACTCGCCACGCCGCGCGGCAAGGTGATCGGCGGCTCCTCCTCGATCAACGGCATGGTCTTCGTGCGCGGCCATGCCAAGGATTTCGACCATTGGGCCGATGAGGGCGCGACCGGCTGGTCCTATGCCGACGTGCTGCCCTATTACCGGCGGATGGAGACCTGGCATGGCGGCAACGGCGCGGCGAACGGCTTTCGCGGCACGTCGGGCCCCCTGCATGTCACGCGCGGGCCGCGCAGCAACCTTCTGTTCCACGCCTTTGTGGAGGCCGGACGCCAGGCCGGCTACGAGGTCACCGACGACTACAACGGCGAGAAGCAGGAAGGCTTCGGGCCGATGGAGGCGACGATCTACAAGGGTCGCCGGTGGTCGGCGGCGAATGCCTATCTCAAGCCCGCGCTGAAGCGCGAGAACTGCACGCTGGTGCGCGCGCTCGCCCGCAAGGTGGTGATCCGCGACGGCCGCGCCGTCGGCGTCGAGATCGCGCGGGGGGGCAAGGTCGAGGTGATCGGCGCGCGGGCCGAGGTGATCCTCGCCGCCTCCTCGATCAACACGCCGAAGCTGCTGATGCTGTCGGGCGTGGGCGCCGGCGCGCATCTGGCCGAGCACGGGATCGAGGTCGTGGCCGACCGGCCGGGGGTCGGCGCGAACCTGCAGGATCACCTCGAGATCTACATGCAGTATGCCTCCAAGCAGCCGATCACGCTCTACAAGTACTGGAACCTTTTCGGCAAGGCGCTGGTCGGCGCGCAATGGATGCTGACCCGGACCGGGCTCGGCGCCTCGAACCAGTTCGAGAGCTGCGCCTTCATCCGCTCGGACAAGGGCGTCGACTATCCCGACATCCAGTACCACTTCCTGCCGATCGCGGTGCGCTACGACGGCAAGGCGGCGGCCGAGGGGCATGGCTTCCAGGCCCATACCGGTCCGATGCGGTCGAAGTCGCGCGGGGCGGTGACCTTGCGCTCCGCTGATCCGAATGAAGCGCCGGTCATCCGCTTCAACTACATGTCGCATCCCGAGGACTGGGTGGAGTTCCGCAATTGCGTGCGGCTGACGCGGGAAGTCTTCGCGCAGGAGGCGTTCGAGCCCTTCGTCAAGCACGAGATCCAGCCCGGCGCGGGCTACGAGACCGATGAGGAGATCGACGCCTTCATCCGCGAGCATGCCGAAAGCGCCTACCATCCCTGCGGCACGGCGCGGCTCGGGCGGCGCGACGATCCGCTGGCCGTGGTGGACCCGGAATGCCGGGTGATCGGCGTCGAGCGCCTGCGGGTCGCCGACAGCTCGATCTTTCCGCGCATCACCAACGGCAATCTCAACGCGCCCTCGATCATGGTCGGCGAGAAGGCGGCCGATCACGTTCTGGGCAAGGGCATGCTGGCACCGGCGAATTCCGAGCCGTGGCTGAGCCCGCGCTGGACCGTGGCGCAGCGCTGAGGTTTTGGCGGCGCGGGGGGCTGTCTGCCCCCCACGCGGGTCCGGGGGCCCGCGTTCCCCCCGAGGATATTTCACCCAAGTGGAAGGATCAGGCGGCGAGCCGCGCCGGGATGAGGCCGCGCAGCGCGTTGCCCATCCAGAGCCGCGCGCGGGGCAGGTCCACGGCGGCGATCACCGCTTCGCGGGCCTGGCCGGTGGCGAGAAGCTCGGCGCGCAGGATGCCGGGCAGGCAGCCCGAGGCGAGGGGCGGGGTCAGGAGGCCGGCGCCGAAATCGCAGAAG
>JBFKMA010000286.1:0-2889 GCA_041630175.1 Albidovulum sp. | reverse complement strand
GCCGCGGCCGCGGCGGCGTCGGCGGCCTCGAAGGCGGCGGCGGCATTGCTCACGCCGTCGCCCTTCGCGCCGTAGTCGCGCACATCGACCCAATCCATCATGTTGCGCAGGAAGACCGCGGTGACGTCCTCGATCTCGATGTCGTCGACGCGCACGACCCCGCCATTGGCGCCGGTCAGGTCGATGCCGAAATGGCCATAGAGCGCGCCCGTGCCCCAGCTCATCGCGACGCCGGTGCGGCTGCCGGTGCCGACGATCGCCTCGACCGCCTCGACGCGCCCGTAGGCGGTCAGCGCCACGCTCGGGCCCGCCTCCACCACGCCTGCCACATGCGCGCCGCCGGCACCGCCGGCCCAGGCGGCGATGCGGACGGACGGAAGGTTGCCGCTCATCGCCTTCACCCGCGCCCGCACCCGCAGATAGCAGCCGGGCAAAAGCGGCGTCTCGCCCATGTAGCGCAGCTTCGTCGTGGTCGCGGTCTTCTGAAGCTCCAGGCACCCGCCGAAATCCTGGTCCGCCGGCACCAGCGCCGCGTTGGCCGCGCCAGCATAGGTCGTCGATCCCGGGGTGCCGTCCCCGCTCGACCAGACATTCAGCCCGGCTTCGAATGCGGGCGGCATCAGGACCAGCCCGTCGGTAATCGCCTTGTTCATCGCGAAGAACCCCTTGTCGTTTCCAGACCCCGCCAAGCAGCTCCCGCGGGGCGTCCGGCGAACGGGCGCGTGCCGGCCCCCGTAACGGGCCAGCTGCGGAATCTGCTCATCCTGGGAAATTGCCGGGCCCTGCGAAGGCCTCGGCGCCAAGCTCTACCGCGAAAGGCTGAGGGCAAGGTTAGCGCAGCGTGCGCCGCTCCTCAGACGCCGGTATCGTCTGCCGCCACCGGGTGCACGCCATTGATGCGCCAGCCGTCGGGCCCCGCGATCATCTCGTAGTCGAAGACATGGAACCGGCCGGCCGCATCGCGGAACCCCATGCGCTGCAGCACCCGGCCGCCCTCCTCGCGCAGGCTGAGATAGCGCACCGCGTCAGGCCGCCAGATCATCGGATAGCCGCTCTCGACCATACGCCCGAACGTCTCGGGGTCGCGGAACATGCGTCGGATCATCGGCGAGGCGAAGCCGAAGGCGGTGCCGAGGTCGTCCGCCGCGAATGCCGCGATCTGATCGCCGATCACGCCGCGGATCGCCGCCCCGTCATCGGCCCGCACCCCGGCGCCGAGCGCCAGGGCCAGTGTCACGCCGAAGATCAGCCGCCGCATCGCCACCTCCCCGCCTAAAGGCGGCAAGGTTAGCACGTCGGCCGGCGGCTCCCAAATCAGACGGCGGCGGCCGCCGTCAGCTCTCCCGCCAGCGCCCGGCCGATCAGCGCGATCGTCTCCTCGACGCCGTAAAGCGCGATGAAGCCGCCGAAGCGCGGCCCCTGGGACGCGCCCAGCAGCACCTCGTAAAGCGCCGTGAACCAGTCGCGAAGAGGCTCGAACCCGTGCTCCTTGCCGACCGCGAAGACCATCGACTGCAGCGCTTCCGCATCGAGCCCGCCCTCCCAGGCCGCGAGCCGCCCGACCAGGTCCTGCATCGCCGCCCGTTCCTTGTCGGAGGGCGCGCGGAATTCCCGTGTCGGCGCCACGAAGTCGCGGAAGTAGCGCACCGCGAATTCCGCCGCCTGGTCGAGCTGCGGGTTCGCCTCCGGCGTCGCTTCGGGTGCGTAGCGCCTGATGAAGCCCCAGAGCCCCGACTTGTCCTGCGCCCCCGCGACGCTCGCGAGATTGAGGAGCATCGCGAACGGCACGACCATGTCCGAGGCCGGCGGGTTGCCGCCATGGATGTGCCAGACCGGATTGGCGAGCCGTGCGGCCTCGTCCTGATCGGGGAAGGCGCGGAGCTGCTGGTGATACTCGTCGACCGCCTTCGGGATCACGTCCCACCAGAGCCGCTTCGCGGTCTTCGGCTTCTGGTACATGAAATAGCCCAGGGACTCGGTCGAGGCATAGGTCAGCCATTCGTCGATGGTGAGCCCGTTGCCCTTCGACTTGGAGATCTTCTGGCCCTGCTCGTCGAGGAACAGCTCGTAGGTGAAATGCTCCGGCGCCTTGGCGCCCAAGACCTCGCAGATCCCGTCATAGATCGGCGTGTTGGTGGAATGGTCCTTGCCGTACATCTCGAAATCGACGCCGAGCGCGGCCCAGCGCGCGCCGAAATCCGGCTTCCACTGCAGCTTCACCTGGCCGCCGGTCACCGGCAGCGTCCATTCGCGTCCCTCCTCGTCGTCGAAGGTGATCGTGCCGTCCTTGGCATTGACCTCCTTCATCGGGACATAGAGCACGCGGCCCGTCTCAGGATGGATCGGCAGGAAGCAGGAATAGGTCTGCTGGCGCTCCTCGCGAAGGCTCGCCAGCATGATCTTCATGATCTCGTCATAGCGTTCGCAGCAGCGCAGCAGGATCTCGTCGAAGCGGCCCGAATTGTAGAAATCGGTGGCCGAGATGAACTCGTACTCGAAGCCGAACGTGTCAAGGAACCGCCGCAGCATCGCGTTGTTGTGGTGCCCGAAGCTCTCGTATTCGCCGAACGGATCCGGCACGCTCGTCAGCGGCCGCTGCAGGTTCGCCTTCAGCATCTCCTGCTGGGGCACGTTGTCGGGCACCTTGCGCATCCCGTCGAGATCGTCGGAGAAGCAGATCAGCTTGGTCGGAATGTCCGAGATGATCTCGAACGCCCGGCGGATCATCGTCGTGCGCTGGACCTCGCCGAAGGTGCCGATATGCGGCAGCCCCGACGGCCCGTAGCCGGTCTCGAAGAGCACGTAGCCCTTCTCCGGCGCCTTCTTCTCGTAGCGTTTCAGCACGCGGCGCGCTTCCTCGAAAGGCCAGGCTTTGGAGTTCATCGCGGC
>JBFKMA010000285.1:0-2899 GCA_041630175.1 Albidovulum sp. | reverse complement strand
GAGGCCACGGTGATGTCGAAGCCGGCCTCGCGCGGGAAGCCGTTCGCGACGCCGCCGAGCGAGACGTTGATCTGCCGAAGCGCGCGGTCGTTCATGTCCATCACCCGGCGCCAGGTCACGCGGCGGGTGTCGATCTCGAGCGCGTTGCCCCAGTAGATGTGGTTGTCGATCATCGCCGACAGGAGGTTGTGGGCCGAGGTGATCGCGTGGAAGTCGCCGGTGAAGTGGAGGTTCATCTCCTCCATCGGCACCACTTGCGCATAGCCGCCGCCGGCCGCGCCGCCCTTCATGCCGAAGTTCGGCCCGAGCGAGGCTTCGCGGATGCAGATCACCGCCTTCTTGCCGATCCGGTTCAGACCGTCACCGAGGCCCACCGTCGTCGTGGTCTTGCCCTCGCCCGCCGGCGTCGGGTTGATCGCGGTGACGAGGATCAGCTTGCCGTCCTGCTTGCCTTCCAGCGACTTGATGAAGTCCTGGCCGACCTTCGCCTTGTCGTGGCCGTAGGGCAGAAGATGCTCGGACGGAATGCCCAGTTTGTCGCCGATCTCCTGGATGGGCTTCTTGTTCGCTTCGCGCGCGATTTCGATGTCAGTCTTGAATGCCATTCTTCGCATCTCTCCCTATCGGCGGTCCGCCGGGTGAATTCCCTTTGCGCTATAGCCGCCACCCGCGATTGTGTACTGCTGGATTCCGACATATCCGCACGCGGAATCGCCAGAAGGCGTTTCCGATCGGAAACCCCGCTCCCGATCCGCCCCGAACCGGATTTTAGACGGTGAGCGTGAAGAACAGCCGCCGGAATGGCATCAAGACCGAGCCGTCGGCATTGGGCGGATAGGCCGCCTGCAGCGCCCTGTCGTAACGTCGGACAAAGTCCGCCGCCTCGGCCTCGCTCAGCTTTTCGAGATAGGGCCGCATCGCCGTCGCTTCGGTGAAGCGGCGCACCGGATGGCCCTCGGGCGCGGGCTCGAGCCGCTGGACATAGTCGGTCTCCCAGACATCGACGCGGCCGAGCGGGGCGAGCATGCGGTAGTATTCGACCGGCGCCGCGACCGGCGCCTTCCACGATGCGAGGTCGAAGCGGTCGGGAAACATCTCGGCTGCGAAATCGCGCAGGAAACGGTGCGACGGCGCGCCGTATTGCCGCGGCATCTGCACGGCGAGCGTGCCGCCGGGCGCGAGATAGCCGGCCAGCCGCGGCATCAGCCCGGCATGGTCGGACAGCCAGTGCAGCGAGGCGTTGGAGAAGATCAGCGCGAACGGCGCCTCGGGGCGCCACCGCGCGGCGTCGGCCTCGATCAGCCGGTCGTAGCAGCCCGCCTTGCGCGCCGCCGCCAGCATCGCCGGCGAGGCATCGAGCCCGACGATCCGCCGCGTATCGCCGAAGCGCGCCGCCAGCGCCGGCCCCGCCGCGCCGCCGCCGCAGCCGAGATCGAGAATGTCGCCCCCGGGCAGGTCACCGACCTGCGCCAGAAGATCGAGCGCAGGCCGGAGCCGCAGGTCGTGGAACCGCGCATAGGCCTCGGAATTCCAATCGCTGCGACCCGCCATTGCGGCCCCTTTCGCGCCCGCGTCCCGTTCCGCCTCAGGCCGAGGGTTCCGGTTCCAGCCCGCCGCCCTTCGGTGCCTTCGGCTTCTTGGTCTTCGGGATCGCCGTCAGCGACGGCACGGTGCTGCCCCGGTCCGAGCTGTCACCGTCGTCGTCGCCCTGCTTCGGCCCCTCGCCCCGGATCACCCGCATCATGTCCTCGCCGGTCAGCGTCTCGTATTCGAGAAGCCCCTGGGCGAGGTTTTCCATCTCCTGCCAGTTCTCCTTGAGGATCGTCTTGGCGCGCTCATAGGCCTCGTCCACCAGCCGCCGCACCTCCTGGTCGATGAGCTCGCGGCTCTCCTCGGAGGCGTTGAAATGCGACTGGCTGCCGAGGAAGCTTTCCTGGGTGTTGGTGTAGTTGATGTTGCCGAGCTTGTCGGACATGCCCCATTGGCTGACCATCGCCGTGGCGATGCGCGTGACCTGCTGGATGTCCGAATAGGCGCCGTTGGTGACGTTTTCCGGCCCGAAGACCAGCTCCTCCGCCGCCTTGCCGCCCATCGCCGAGGCGAGCTTCGACAGCGCCGCCTCGCGCGTCAGCGACAGCTTGTCGCGTTCCGGCAGATAGAAGGTGACGCCGAGCGCCCGGCCGCGCGGGATGATCGTGACCTTGTGGACCGGATCGTGCTGCGGCACGTGGATGCCGACGATCGCGTGGCCGGCCTCGTGATAGGCGGTCAGCTTCTTCTCGTCCTCGGTCATGACCATCGACCGGCGCTCCGGCCCCATCATGACCTTGTCCTTGGCCTTCTCGAAATCGTCGAGCGACACGAACCGCTTGCCGATGCGCGCGGCGAGAAGTGCCGCCTCGTTCACGAGGTTGGCGAGATCCGCGCCCGAGAAGCCGGGCGTGCCGCGCGCGATGATGCGCAGGTCGACGTCCGGGCCGAGCGGCACCTTGCGGGCGTGAACGGCGAGGATCTTCTCGCGGCCCTTGATGTCGGGGTTCGGCACCTGCACCTGGCGGTCGAATCGGCCGGGGCGCAAGAGCGCGGGGTCGAGAACGTCGGGCCGGTTGGTGGCGGCGATGATGATCACGCCGTCATTGGCCTCGAAACCGTCCATCTCCACGAGAAGCTGGTTCAGCGTTTGCTCACGCTCGTCATTGCCGCCGCCATAGCCGACGCCGCGCGAGCGGCCGACCGCGTCGATCTCGTCGATGAAGACGATGCAGGGCGCGTTCTTCTTGGCCTGTTCGAACATGTCGCGCACGCGGCTGGCGCCGACGCCCACGAACATCTCGACGAAGTCGGAACCCGAGATGGTGAAGAACGGCACCCCGGCCTCGCCGGCGATGGCGCGCGCCAG
>JBFKMA010000284.1:0-2969 GCA_041630175.1 Albidovulum sp. | reverse complement strand
CGTTCCTGTTCGGCCGCCGGCCCGAGGGCGATCCCGCCGGCATGGATTACTGGCTGCGCGCCTGGATCGCGGCCTATTCGGCGCTCGATGCAGTGGAGGCCAATGCCGCCAATGTCGCCTTCGTGCCCTACGAGGCCCTGAGCGCCGATCCCGCGGTCTGGCAGGCCATCGCCGCCCGGATCGGCGTCGCGGCCGGCGCGGCCGCGGAACTGCGCCCGGTCGCGGAGCGCGACCCCGGCCCGCATGACGGGACCCTCGCCGAGGCGGCGGCGGCGCTGCATGCGCGGCTTCAGGCGCGCGGCTTCGCGGCCCTCGGGCTCGGACAGCGCGTGGAGGCCTCGTCCTGACCGCCGCGCCGCTCCTCTCTTGCGGGCTGCCGGGCGATCTGGCAGGTTCTGGCATGACAGCCCGAAGCCAGCCCCTCTTGCCCGGCCCGGCCGGAGCCCGCCACGGCGCGGCGCAGAGCGGGGTGCCTCGCGAAGGCGCGGCCTCGGGCGACGAACCCATGGAGCGCTGCCGATGAACGTGCAGGACCAGTCGCCGATCCTGATGCCCAAGGCGCCCGCCGCGGAGGCGTTCTCGGACGCGGAGGCCGCGGTGTCGCGGCTCGAGGCGCTCTATGCCCAGGCCACCAGGTTCCTGTTCGACAAGTTCAGCGAAACCGTCGCCGGCGCCCGGCCGACGGCCAAGGTGCGCGCCTTCTACCCCGAGGTCAGGATCACCACGACCAGCCATGCCAAGGCCGACAGCCGCCTGAGCTTCGGCCATGTCGCGATCCCCGGCACCTATGCCGCGACGATCACCCGGCCGGACCTCTTCCGCAACTACCTCGTCCAGCAGCTCGAGCTCCTGATCCGCAATCACGGCGTGCCGGTGATCGTCGGGCCGAGCGCCACACCGATCCCGATCCATTTCGCGGTCGCCTCGAACCCCGCCGTCTCGGTGCCGCACGAGGGCGTGCTGGACTTCCCCTTGCGCGACGTCTTCGACGTGCCGGACCTCGCGACGACCAGCGACGACATCGTCAACGGCACCGCCGCACCCAATCCCGACGGGTCGGGGCATCTCGCGGCCTTCACCGCGCAGAGGGTGGACTATTCGCTCGCGCGGCTCGCGCATTACACCGCGACCGATGCCGAGCATTTCCAGAACCACGTTCTCTTCACCAACTACCAGTTCTACGTCGACGAGTTCGAGGCCTTTGCCCGCAAGATGCTCGCCGATCCGGCCTCGGGCTACACCGCGCTCGTCGCGCCTGGAAATCACGAGATCACATCGACCGACGGCCAGATCCCGCATCTGCCGAAGATGCCGCAGATGCCGTCCTACCATCTCAAGCGCCGCGGCGGGCAGGGCATCACGCTGGTGAATATCGGCGTCGGGCCGTCGAACGCCAAGACCGCGACCGACCATATCGCGGTGCTCAGGCCCCATGCCTGGCTGATGGTCGGCCATTGCGCCGGGCTCAGGAACAGCCAGTCGCTCGGCGATTTCGTGCTGGCCCACGCCTATCTGCGCGAGGACAAGGTGCTCGACGACGACCTGCCGGTCTGGGTGCCGATCCCGGCGCTGGCCGAGATCCAGATCGCGCTGCAGGAGGCGGTGGCCGAGGTCGCGCAGGTCGAGGGGTTCGACCTGAAGAAAATCATGCGAACCGGCACTGTCGCCACCGTCGACAACCGCAACTGGGAACTGAGGGACCAGACCGGGCCGGTGCACCGGCTGAGCCTCTCGCGCGCCATCGCGCTCGACATGGAAAGCGCCACGATCGCCGCGAACGGGTTCCGATTCCGGGAGCCCTACGGCACGCTCTTGTGCGTCTCCGACAAGCCGCTGCACGGCGAGCTGAAATTGCCCGGCATGGCGACCGACTTCTACCGGACCCAGGTGGAACGGCACCTCCTGATCGGCATCCGCGCGATGGAGAAGCTGCGCGAAATGCCGCTCGAGCGCATCCACAGCCGCAAGTTGCGCAGCTTTGAAGAGACAGCCTTCCTCTGAAATGGCGGAAAACGCAACAAATCGGGCGAAATTGCTTGCCATCAGCCCCAAAAGATTGTGTACGAACACTATATGACGCTTAATGGCGCAGATGACCCCCAAAACCGTCGGGGCACAGTGAGGAGACAGAAACATGTCGAAACCGATGACGAAGACCCAACTCGTTGCCGAGCTGGCCGAGGAAATGGGTTCGGACAAGAAGACCGCCTCGTCGGCGCTTGACGCGATCACCGCGGTCGTGACCCGCGCCGTGGCCGGCGGCGGCGCCGTGACGCTTCCCGGCATCGGCAAGGTCCAGTGCCGCGCCCGCCCCGAGCGCCAGGTCCGCAACCCGGCCACCGGCGAGACGATGATGAAGCCGGCCGACAAGGTCGTGAAGGTCTCCATCGCCAAGGCGCTGAAGGACTCCGTCAACGTCTGATTCAGGCGCGGGCCCCGCGCCCCGGCGCGCGGGATCTCGACAGAGGGTCGCCCGCCGGGCGGCCCTTTTGCTTTGGCGCCGGGTATCTCCGAGATCCGGCGGTTTCCCGGGAAGGACAGAATGGATCTACGCGCAGTTCTCATGGGGCTCGCCTTCGCGCTGATGTGGTCCTCGGCCTTCACCTCGGCGCGGATGATCGTCGCCGATGCGCCGCCCCTGACCGCACTCAGCCTGCGCTTCCTGATCTCGGGCCTGATCGGCGTCGCGATCGCGGCGGCGCTCGGGCAGAGCTGGCGGATCAGCCGCGGGCAGTGGCGCTCGGTCGCGATCTTCGGGCTCTGCCAGAACGCGCTCTATCTCGGGCTGAACTTCGTCGCCATGCAGTGGATCGAGGCCTCGCTCGCCGCGATCATCGCCTCGACCATGCCGCTTCTGGTGGCGCTGCTGGGCTGGGCCGTCTTCGGCGAAAGGGTGCGCCCGCTCGGCACGTTGGGGCTGATCGCCGGCGTCGTCGGCGTCGCGATCATCATGGGGTCGCGGGTCTCGG
>JBFKMA010000283.1:0-3012 GCA_041630175.1 Albidovulum sp. | reverse complement strand
CGTGCCGATGATGATGCCGACGAGGGCGCAGGCGACGCCCACCGGCAGCGCGGTCTTGGCGCCCTCGGCGAGGCTGTCGCGGCAGAGCGCGAGTGTGCCGCGCCCGCCTTTCGAGACTGCGTTCCAGCCGATGAGCGCCGCTATGGCGAGAGCGACCGGCATGATGCCGAACTCGAAGAACGCCGCCGCGATGACGCCGAGGCCGATCCAGAACAGGACGCGGATCGCGCCTCCGGGCAGGCCGAGCGCGATCGAGCCGCCGAGGATCAGCATCACCGTCAGCGCGAGCCCGATCGTGCCCGCGAACAGGGGTGTGAAGCCCGAGAACAGCAGATAGACGAGGACCGCGAGCGGCAGGATCAGGTACCAGTTTTCCTTGATCGCGCGGACGGGCGAGGGCAGATCAGCCTTCGCCATGCCTTTGAGCCCGTGGCGCCCGGCTTCGAGATGCACCATCCAGAAGGCCGAGGCGAAATAGAGAATTGCGGGGATCAGCGCGGCCTTGACGACTTCGACATATTCGACCCCGAGCGTCTCGGCCATGATGAAAGCCACCGCGCCCATGACCGGCGGCATGAGTTGGCCGCCCATCGAGGAGGTGGATTCCACCCCGCCCGCGAAGGCGGCGCGGTAGCCGAAGCGCTTCATCAGCGGGATGGTGAACTGGCCCGTGGTCACCACGTTGGCGACGCCCGAGCCCGAGATCGTGCCCATGAGGCCCGAGGAGACGACCGCGACCTTGGCGGCGCCGCCCTGCTTGTGGCCGACGAGGCCCAGCGAGACATCGGTGAAGAGCTTGATCATCCCGGCGCGTTCGAGGAACGAGCCGAAGAGGATGAAGAGGAAGATGTAGGTCGACGACACATAGACCGGAATGCCGTAGATGCCCTCGGTCCCGTAGGCCATGTGGTCGATGACCTGCGCGAAGTCGTAGCCGCGGTGATTGAGCGGCGCGGGCAGGTGCTGGCCGAAAAAGCAATAGGCGAGAAAGGTGCCCGCGATGATCGGCAAAGCCGGGCCCATCATCACCCAGGCGGCGGTGAAGACGGTGAAAAGCGCGATGACGCCCATGACGATGTCGCGCGGCAGGGGATCGCCGGCGCGCAGGATGAGCGGCGTGTATTCCCACCACTGGTAGAGCGCGACCGCGACTCCGGCAGCACCGAGGAACCAGGCCACGGCCTTCGCGGAGGGCGACTTCCGGCGCAGGGCGGCCAGCAGCGGAAAGGCAAGGAGGATCAGGAAGCCGACATGGATGGCCCGCACGACCTGGCTCGGGAAGTCGATGAGATGTGCGGCCGTCGCGACCTGGAAGGTCGAGAAGACGACCGCGATCCAGAACAGGAGGCGGCCCTCCGCCGTTCCCGGAAAGCTCTCGGCCAGCGGATCGTGCAGGCCGAGATCGGGCGCGTCCTTGGGAATTTGGTGATGCGGGTTCGGATCGGTCATGTCGGTTTTCCCCTCCCCTGGAAAGCCGTGGTCCCCGGGCGGGCGGGCCGCCCGGGGCGTCGTCAGGTTACATCAGGCCGGCTTCCTTGTAGAAGCGCTCCGCGCCCGGATGCAGCGGGATCGGCATGCCTTCCAGCGCGTTCTCGAGCTTGATCTGCGCGGCGGCGGCATGGGCGGCCTCGAGTTCGCCGAGATTCTCGAACAAGAGCTTGGTCATCTGGTAGGCGGTTTCCTCCGAGACGTCCTCATGCGTGACGAGGAAGTTCACCACCGCCACCGTCGGCACGTCGGCGTCCTGGCCCTGATAGGTGCCGGCCGGGATCGTCGCCGAGATGTAGGGCGCGCCGAGCGCCGCGGCGATGTCTTCGGGCACCGCCACCATCTGGACGTCGATCGAGGTGGAAAGATCCTTGATCGAGGCGACGCCGAGGCCCGCCGACTGCAGCGTCGCGTCGAGCTGGCGGTTCTTGAGCAGCTCGACCGATTCCGCGAAGGGCAGGTATTCGGTCTTGCCGAGGTCCTCGTAGCTCATCCCCGCCGCCGTGAAGATCGCGCGGGCATTGAGTTCTGTGCCGGATTTCGGCGCGCCGACCGAGAGGCTCTTGCCCTTGAGTTCGGAGAGCGAGGTGACGCCGGACTCCTTCGAGGAGACGATCTGGATGTAGTTCGGATAGACCGCCGCGATGCCGCGAAGCTTCGCCAGCGGCTCCTTGAAGCCGGCTTCCTCGTTGCCTTCCCAGGCCAGCTTGACGCTGTCGCCGAGCGCGAGCGCGAGCTCGCCCTTGCCCTGCTGGAGCAGGTTGAGGTTCTCGACCGAGGCCTTGGTGGACTGCACCTGGGTGCGCGCGCCCTCGATATTGTCGGCGTAGATCTTCGACAGGCCGACGCCCAGCGGGTAGTAGACACCCGATGTGCCGCCCGTGAGGATGTTGATGAACTCATCGGCCTGGACGGCCGCCGGCGCGGCAAGGGTCGCGGCCAGCGCCATGGCGCCGAGCTTGGTTTTCAGATGGATCATGGTCCCTCCCATTTGCTGATCCCTCCGCGCATCCTGAGGGCGCGGGGATGGAGCTTGCTAGGCGGAGCGGGGCCGCCCGCTCAACCATTACCATGAAAACGGCCGGATTTTCCGCGCAGGATTCTGCCCGCGCCGTCGCAGGCCGTCGCAGCCGGGCGGCATGGCGGCTGCGAAAGCCGCTGGCGCTCGGCCGGCGGGCTTCGCTAGACTGCCCCCCAAGGGAGGGATGCGATGGCGCGGCGTGCGATCGTTCTGGTGATCTTTCTCGCTTTGGCGGGGGCCGTGACCGGCGGCGTCTGGTGGCGCGCGCTGAGCGATGCGCTGTCGCGGCTCGAGGAGCGCGGGCATGCCGACCTCGCGCTCGCTGGGGACCGGCTGCTGGGGCAGCTCCAGCGTTACCGCGAGATGACGGTGCTGATGGCGGACCATCCCGAGGTGCTGCGCTTCGCGCTCGATCCCGGCGCCGCGCCGGATCCGGTCGACGCGCTCTTGCAGCGCACCGCCGACATGACGCGCTCCGACGAGCTTCTCCTCGTTGCCGCGGG
>JBFKMA010000282.1:0-3020 GCA_041630175.1 Albidovulum sp. | reverse complement strand
GCCTTCAGCCGCTCCTCGAAATCGCCGCGATAGCGGGTGCCGGCCAGGAGCGCGCCCATGTCGAGCGCGTAGATCGTGGCGTGGCCGAGCACGTCGGGGGTTTCGCGGCGGGTGATCTTGAGCGCGAGCCCCTCGGCGATCGCGGTCTTGCCGACGCCGGGATCGCCGACCAGCAGGGGGTTGTTCTTGCGCCGCCGGCACAGGACCTGGATGCAGCGCTCGATCTCGGCCTCGCGGCCGATCAGCGGGTCGACATCGCCCTTCTTCGACTTCGCGTTGAGGTCGACGCAGTACTTCGCCAGCGCCGATTCCTTGGCCTCGCCTTCGGTCTGGGTCGCGCCGTGATCCTCGTGTTCCTGCGCGCCGGTCACCGGCCGCGTCTCGCCGAAGGAGGGATCCTTGGCGACGCCGTGGGCGATGAAGTTCACCGCGTCGTAGCGCGTCATGTCCTGTTCCTGGAGGAAGTAGGCGGCGTTCGATTCGCGCTCGGCGAAGATCGCGACGAGCACGTTGGCGCCCGTCACCTCGGTCCGGCCGGAGCTCTGGACATGGATCGCGGCGCGCTGGATCACGCGCTGGAAGGCCGCGGTCGGCACCGCCTCGGAGCCGTCGACATCGGTCACGAGCGTCGAAAGGTCGTCGTCGATGAAGTCGACGAGCGTGCGGCGCAGCGCCTCGATATCGACCGAGCAGGCGCGCATGACCTTCGCCGCCTCCGGTTCGTCGATCAGTGCGAGCAGCAGGTGTTCGAGCGTTGCGAGTTCATGCCGGCGTGCATTGGCAAGTGCGAGCGCCGCATGGATGGCCTGTTCGAGCGTGTTCGAAAATGACGGCACCTTCGTGCTCCTTTCTTTCGGGCAGGGGGGCGATGGGCCCGTGCCTACCTTCGCCTCATATTATCAAAGTTCGGTGGATTTCGGGCAGCTTCAAGTAAATTCTGGTGGAAAAGCCCCGAATGAAAACCAAGTGGCGCAAAATGTGATCGGAATGTGTCCCTTTCTGACCAAATTGTCAGAATAGTTTCAAAATCCGCCGCGCCTTTCAGAACCGGTCCTTGCGGGCCCGGATCTCGGCGAAGACCGCCGCGTCCTCCGCCCCGGCCATTCCGACCGCCGCCTTGACCTCGGGCAGATGCGCGCGCAGGAACGGGTTCGTCGCCAGTTCCTCGGCCAGCATCGAGGGCACGGTCGGCCGCCCCGCGGCGCGGGCCTTGTCGACCGCCTCTGCCCGCGCGATGAGTGCTGCATTCTCCGGCTCGATGGTCCGCGCGAAGCGGGCATTGGCGGCGGTGTATTCGTGGCCCGAACACACCAGCGTCTCGGGCGGCAGCGCGGCGAGCTTCGACAGGCTCTGCCACATCTGCGGCGCGGTGCCCTCGAAGAGGCGCCCGCAACCGAGCGCCATGAGGCTGTCGGCCGTGAAGACGACCTTCGAATCCGGGAAGTGGAAGGCGATATGGCCGTTGGTATGGCCCGAGACGTCGATCACCGTGCCTCGGTCCATGCCGATCCTGACCGCGTCGCCCGCCTTCACCGCCTCGTCGAGCCGCGGCAGCCGGTGCGCGTCCGCCGCCGCGCCGATGACGCGGGCGCCGGTCGCGGCGGCGAGCGCCGGGACGCCGTCGATATGGTCGCCGTGGTGATGGGTGATGAGGATATGGCTCGCCTTCCAGCCGCGCTCCCTGAGCGCGTTCAGGATCGGCGCCGCCTCGGGCACGTCGACCACGGCGGTCGCGCCGGTGGCCGCGTCATGCGCGAGATAGGCGTAGTTGTCACTCAGGCAGGGAACGGTGACGATTTCCAGGGCCATGGCGTTTCGTTCCGCTTTGCGTATGCTCCGAGCGTGACTTTCGCCCAACGAGCCGGCCGGTGCAATGCATCTCGACGTTCTGGATCTGAGGAATTTCTACTACCGCACGCAGCTTGGCCGCGTGGCGCAGCGGGCGATCCGCGATCAGCTCACCGCGCTCTGGCGGCCGGTAAAGGGCCAGACGGTGGTCGGGTTCGGCTTCGCGGTGCCGCTGCTCAGGCCCTATCTGGAGGAATCGCGCAGGGTCATCGGGCTCATGCCCGGGCCGCAGGGGGTCATGCCCTGGCCGGCGGGGATGGAGAATGTCTCGGTCCTCTGCGAGGAGACCCGGTGGCCGATCGAGACCGGCATGGTCGACCGGCTGGTCCTGATGCACGGGCTCGAGACTTCGGAGAATCCGACCGCGCTCCTAGACGAATGCTGGCGGGTGCTCGGCCCCGGCGGGCGGGCGCTGTTCGTGGTGCCGAACCGTTCGGGCCTCTGGTCGCGCTCGGACCGGACGCCGTTCGGCTATGGCCGGCCCTATTCGATGAGCCAGCTCGACGGCCAGCTCCGCCGCCACAGCTTCGCCGCCGAGCGCCAGCAATCGGCGCTGTTCGCGCCGCCGTCGAGCCGGCGCTTCTGGCTCAGGACGGCGCCGATGTGGGAACGCGTCGGCCACCGGGTCTCGACCGTCGTGGCGGGGGGCGTCCTGATGCTCGAAGTGTCCAAGCAGGTCCACGCGCCGCAGCGCCCGGGCCTCGCGGCGACGGTGCGGCGGCCGCTGAAAGTGCTCGATGCGCTGCCCAAGCCCACGGCCAGGCCGGCGTGAATCGGCGACGGAGTGTCGGGATTCTGCCGGCTCCCGGCCACGTTAACGCCCAAACTCCCCGCTGCGAATTGGCAACAGTTTGTCACGGGCCGCAGAACTCATTGAAAACGGAAGATTTCCGCGCCTCCAATTAGTTTGCCAAGGCGGTTGCGAGCCATGACCGCCTCTGCTACACCCGCGCCGAATTGAGACGTGCGCACTCACGCACGCCACGGGTAGCCTCTGACCAGTTCACGAAGAGGCGATGGGACAGAACAATCGGAAGGGTGGACGTGTCCGAACCAGCTTCGATTTCCGCAGGGATTGCCGCTCGCTATGCGACGGCCGTGTTTGAACTCGCCAGGGAGGCCAAGGGGCTCAAGGCGCTCGAAGGCGATGTGGACGCGCTTTCCGGCGCGCT
>JBFKMA010000281.1:0-3083 GCA_041630175.1 Albidovulum sp. | reverse complement strand
GATGCGTGGCCGGGCCGGTCGCCGCCATCAGCGCGTCGATCTCCTCGGGCGTCTCGACGATCGTACCCATGTGGTGATGGTAGACGAGCGTCACGCCCTCTTCCGCGAGATAGCGGGCGAAGGCTTCGAGCCTGGTGCCGAAGGCCGTCATTTCCGCCGCGCTCAGCCTCGGGCGGTCGTTCACCGGAATGTCCGGTTCGCCGTGGATGGCGTTCGACGTCTCGCAGACAATGCAGACCTTGCAGCCATTGGCCTTGAGCTTGGCGAGGTGCGGCTGGACCGCGTGGATCTCCTCCTCGACCGAGCGGGTGAGAAGCTCGGTCGAGTACCAGCCCGAGATGAAGGCCAGCCCGTATCGGCCGAGAAGCGCCTTCAGGGCTTCGGGATCCTCGGGCCAGCGATGGCCGTTCTCGATCCCGTCGAAGCCGATCTCGCGCCCAGCCTCCCGCAGGATGCGCTCGGTCGTGATGTCGGCGCCGATCGAGCGGTCGTCGTCATTGGCCCAGGCTATGGGATTGGTGCCGAACTGGATCATGATGTCCTCAATCAAACACGCGCGGCCTGGCAGCGTTTTCAGTGTAGCGCTCGCGCGCCTTTTCCAGCCGTTCCGGCCCGCCCGCCTGCGGCACGGCGACGTCCCACCAGTGGCCGCCGGCGCCGGTGCCCGAGACCGCCTCGGTGTCGATGACGATGACGGAGGGGATGTCGCGGGTGCGGGCGGCGACGATCTTCGCCTCCAGATCGGCGATATCGGCGGCCTTTTCGGCATGTGCTCCCATCGCGGAGGCATGGGCCACGAAGTCGATCTCGGGCTGCGCCGCGACGTTACTGTCCTTGTACATGTTGTTGAACTCGGCGCCGCCGCAGCCGATCTGCAGCCGGTTAATGCAGCCGAAGCCGCGGTTGTCTGTCAGCACGACGGTGAACGGCACCCGCCGCATGACCGCGGTGGCAAGCTCCGAGTTCGCCATCATGTAGGAGCCGTCGCCGACGAAGCAGATCACCTCCTTCGAAGGATCCGCGAGCTTGATGCCCATCGCGCCCGCGACCTCGTAGCCCATGCAGGAATAGCCGTATTCCATGTGGTAGCCGCCCTTGGCCGCCTGCCACAGCACCTGCAGCGCGCCGGGCATGGTGCCGGCGGCGCACATCGCCACGGTCCGCTCGGTCGCCACCCTCTGCACCGCGCCGATCACCGCCGCGTCCGAGGGCAGGCCCGCGCGGTTCGGCGCCGCCGTGACAGTGCGCACCGTCTCGTGCCAGCGCGCCCGCGCCTGCGGGTCGTGCCAGTCGAAGCGGGTATCGCCCAGCCCGTCCGAGAGCTTCTCCAGCACCACCTTCGCGTCGCCCACGACCGGCAGCGCATTGTGCTTGGTCGCGTCATAGCCCGCGAGGTTGATCGAGACGAGGCGCCGGTCCTCGGCGCCGAACACCGTCCACGAGCCGGTGGTGAAGTCCTGGAACCTCGTGCCGACGCCGAGGATCAGGTCGGCGCTCGCTGCCAGTTCGTTGGCTGAGGCCGAGCCGGTGACGCCGGGCGAGCCGAAGTTGAGCGCATCTTCGAAGGAAAGTCCGCCCTTGCCGGCCTGGGTCTCGACGAAGGGAATGTTGTGCCTGGCCGCGAAACCCGCGAGCGTGTCCTCGGCGCCGGAATAGAGCACCCCGCCGCCCGAGACGATCATGGGCCGCTTCGCCGCGCGGAGCGCGGCCACCACCTCGGCGACCTCGCGCGGGTCGGGCTCGGGGCGGCGGATGCGCCAGACCTTGGGCGCGAAGAACGCCTCGGGGTAATCGTAGGCCTCGGCCTGCACGTCCTGGCAGAAGGCGAGGCAGATCGGGCCGCAATTGGCCGGATCGGTCATCACCGAAAGCGCGCGGGGCAGGCAGGTCAGGAGGTGCTCGGGCCGGGTGATCCGGTCGAAATAGCGCACCACCGGGCGGAAACAGTCGTTGGCGCTGACGGTGCCGTCGTCGAAATCCTCGATCTGCTGCAACACCGGGTCGGGGCGGCGGTTGGCGAAGACGTCGCCGGGGATCAGCAGCAGCGGCAGGCGGTTCACATGCGCGAGCGCCGCGGCGGTGACCATGTTCGTGGCCCCCGGCCCGATCGAGGAGGTCACGGCATGGGCGCGGGTGCGCCGCTTGGTCTTGGCATAGGCGATCGCGGCATGGGCCATGGTCTGCTCGTTCTGGCCGCGCCAGGTCGGCAAGCTGTCGCCGATGCCGTGCAAGGCCTCGCCGAGGCCGGCCACGTTGCCATGGCCGAAGATCGCCCAGACGCCCTCGATGAAGCGGTCTCCCTCCTCGGTCATCTGCACCGAGAGCCACTTGACCATGGCCTGAGCGGCGGTCAGCCGGATCGTTTTCATCATGCCACTTCCTCCGTCACGCGCGCTCGCGCCCTGTCCCAGACCCCGCAGAGCCGGGCGAACCGCTCGGCCATCTGCGCCACCGCGGCTTCGTCGTCCATCCCGCCCGTCATCCAGGCCCGCGCCGCGTCGCCGAAGATCGTCCGGCCCACGGCGAAGCCCTTCACCAGCTTCTGTTTCGCCGCCAGTTCGAAGGAGGAAGCGAGCTCCGCCTCGGGCGCATCGAGCCCCAGCACCACGATGCCGCGCGTATGCGGATCGTTGCGCTCGATCGCCGCCACCGCCCGCGCCCAGGCCGCGTCCGTCCGGAACGGCTCCAGCTTCCACCAGTCGGGATAGACACCGAGATCGTAGAAACGCTGGATTACCTTCGCCGTGGTGTCGTCATCGACCGGGGCAACCTTCGAGGGGATCACCTCGAGCAGGAATTCCAGCCGGTTGCGCCGGGCCGCCGCGAAGAGCCGCTTGACCACCGCCTCCTGCGCCGTCCAGGTCGCCGCGTCGTCGTCGGGGTGGCAGAAGCAGAGCACCTTGACCACGTTCTCGCGCGCCCATTCCCCGAGCCTGCCGCAATCCGGGCCCAGCTCCGGCTCCAGCTCCAGCGGCCGCGAACCCGGCCATTCGGTCGGCCGCCCGATCCAGAGCCCGGTTCCCGAGGCCCGGTGCAGCGCCGAGCGCCCGATGCGGTTGTCGCAGAGGATGCCGTAGCCCTCG
>JBFKMA010000280.1:0-3153 GCA_041630175.1 Albidovulum sp. | reverse complement strand
TCGGTATTCAGGAAATCCTCGGAAAGTGACATGCCCGGCCTCTCACGTTGTAGCTTTGCATTTATTGCGGCCTGCAAAGCCTGGGTGCCCGATCAAGGTACAGCGGGTCTGATCGCCGTCCTTACCAGATATGGTGTAGGCGAACGGGGTGTCTGTAAAGGAATATTTTCGCGAAACCCACCAAATCTTGTGGATAGTCGGGCGAGCCACGCCCCGGATTGCGCTCGAATCGGAGCCGGGTGCCGTCAGCCCTTCGCGGGCTTCTCGAGCGCCTCGATCCGTGCCTTCAGCGCCTCGTTCTCCTCGCGCGCCTTCTGGGCCATGGCCCGCACCGCGTCGAATTCCTCGCGAGTGACGAAGTCGCGGTCGGCGAGCCAGCGGTCGAGCAGCGACTTCATCGCCGTCTCGGCCTCGGTCTTCGCGCCCTGCGCCACGCCCATCGCATTGGTCATCAGCTTGGACATGTCGTCAAAGAACTTGTTCGGTCCGCTCATCGGGCGCCTCCGTTCGGCCAGGTCGCGATCGGCGCCTATATGCGCGTCCCGGCGGGAAAGCTCAAGGTTGACTTCGCCGCAGGCCCGCGTTCTGAGAGGGGCCGAGGAGAACCACATGCAGGCCGCCATTCCCTTTCCCGACATCTCGAACGAGATCTTCTCGATCGACCTCTTCGGCATCACGCTGGCGCTCAGGTGGTACGCGGTCGCCTATCTCGCCGGCATCGTCGCGGGATGGCGGATCGTGCTGGCGCTGACGCGCCGGCCGGCGCTCTGGCCCGACGAGCACGCGCCGGTGGAACCCGCCCGGATCGACGACCTGCTGACCGCGATCATCTTCGGCGTGATTCTCGGCGGGCGGCTCGGCTTCGTCATCTTCTACCGGCCGGATTACTACCTCGCCCATCCCGCCGACATCGTGAAGATCTGGGAGGGCGGCATGTCCTTCCATGGCGGGTTCCTCGGCGTCCTCGTCGCCGGCCTCTGGTTCGGCCGCCGCCATAGCGTGCCGGTCTGGCAGCTGGCCGATGCGCTGGCGCTCGTCGCGCCGATCGGGCTGTTGTTCGGGCGGCTCGCGAATTTCGTGAACGCCGAGCTCTGGGGGCGGCCGACCGGGCTGCCCTGGGGCGTGATCTTCCCCGGCGAGGCGGCGCAGGACTGTGCCGGCATCGCGCCGGGCGACTGCGCGCGCCATCCGAGCCAGCTTTACGAGGCCGGTCTCGAAGGTCTGCTCCTCGGCCTCGTCCTCCTGCTCATGTTCCGCCGCGGCGCGCTGAAGCGGCCTGGCGTCCTCTCCGGCATCTTCCTGCTCGGCTACGGGCTCGCGCGCTTCGCGGTCGAGTTCGTGCGCGAGGCGGATGCGCAGTTCGTCACGCCCGACAACCCCTTCGGCCATGTGATCCATGCCGGCGGCTACGGTCTGTCTATGGGCCAGCTTCTGTCGCTGCCGATGATTCTCGCCGGTCTCTGGCTCTGGCGGCGGGCGGCGCGGAGATGACGCCGCTCGCGCGCCTCCTCGCGGCGCGGATCGCCGCGCAGGGGCCGATGAGCCTCGCCGATTACATGGCCGAGTGCCTGCTGCATCCCGAGCACGGCTATTACGCCACCCGCGACCCGTTCGGCGCGGCCGGCGATTTCACCACCGCGCCGGAGATCAGCCAGCTCTTCGGCGAGATGGTGGGCCTCTGCCTCGCGCAGAGCTGGCTCGATCAGGGCGCCCCTTCGCCCTTCACGCTGGCCGAGATCGGCCCGGGGCGCGGCACGCTGATGGCCGACATCCTGCGCACGATCCGCGCCGTGCCGGGCATGGCCGAGGCCGCGCGCGTGCACCTTGTCGAAGCCTCGCCCGCGCTCCGCGCCCGTCAGGCGGCGACGCTTGCGGGCTACGCGCCGGAATGGCACGACAGCGCGGGCGACCTGCCCGACGCGCCGATCTTCCTCGTCGCCAACGAATTCTTCGACGCCCTGCCGATTCGCCAGTTCGAGCGCCGCCCGAGCGGCTGGGCGGAGCGACAGGTGGGGCTCGCCGAAGGAAAACTGGCGCTCGGCCTCGCCCCGCCGGCGCCGCTCGGAGCACTCGACCACCGGCTCTCCGACACCCGGCCCGGCGAGATCGTCGAGCTTTGCCCGGCACTTCCGGCCATCGCCGGAGAGATCGCCGCCCGCATCGCCCGCCGCGGCGGCATGGCGCTGGTGATCGACTATGGCGACTGGCGGTCGCGCGGCGACACGTTCCAGGCGCTGAAGGGCCACGCGCCCACCGATCCCCTGGCCGAGCCGGGGCTCGCCGACCTTACCGCCCATGTCGATTTCGAGGCGCTGGCGCGGGCCTTCACCGAAGCCGGCGCGGCGGCGAGCGGCATGACCGCCCAGGGCGTCTTCCTCGAACGGCTCGGGATCGGCCTGCGCGCAGAGCGGCTAGCGCGCAATCTTGCCGATGCCGCGCTTGCCTCGCACATCGCCGCGCATCGGCGCTTGACCCATCCGGCGGAAATGGGTCAGTTGTTCAAAGTCATTGCCTGCCACCCATTGGATGCAACCGTTCCGCCCGGACTGGACGAAGCCTGATGCCCGCGACGCTCGATATTCTGACGCATGAGGCGCTGGCGCCGTTCCGGCACGGCTTTTTCACCCGCAAGGGCGGGGCATCGTCGGGGATATTCTCGGGGCTCAACTGCGGCCACGGCTCATCGGACCAGACCGAGGCGGTGGCGATCAACCGCGAAAGGGTGGCGCGTTCGCTCGATGTGGAGCCGGGGGCGCTGGTCGGCGTCCACCAGGTCCATTCGGCGGATGTCGTGACCGTGACCGGACCGCTGGTCACGCCGGTGCGGGCCGATGCGCTGGTGACGGCGGTGCCGGGCTTCGCGATCACGGTGCTGACCGCCGATTGCCAACCGGTGCTGTTCGCCGACCCCAAGGCCCGCGTCGTCGGCGCCGCCCATGCCGGCTGGCGCGGCACGCTCGCCGGCGTGCTCGAGGCGACGCTCGACGCGATGGAGGCGCTCGGCGCGCGCCGGGCCGACATCGCGGCGGTGATCGGCCCGACGATCAGCCAGCGCGCCTACGAGGTCGGGCCGGAATTCGTCGAGGAGTTCCTTGCCGAAGACCCTGACCACTCCCGCTTCTTCGCCGGCGGCGAGGGCGACCGGGCGCTGTT
>JBFKMA010000279.1:0-3161 GCA_041630175.1 Albidovulum sp. | reverse complement strand
GATGTAGGCGATCGAGGGCGGGATCAGGATGCCGGTGCAGGCACCCGCCGCCACCAGCGCGCAGGCATAGGGGCGCGTATAGCCGCTTTCGACGATCCGGTCGAACGTCATCCGGCCGACCGCCGCGCCCCCGGCCGCGTCCGAGCCCGAGATTGCCGAGAACATGCCGCAGACCAGCACCGTGGCGGAACCGAAGCCGCCCCTGGCCCAGGAGGTCAGCGCCTCGGCCACGTCGAGGAACTTGCGCGACAGGCCGGTGCGCACCAGCACGTCGCCGGTCAGGATGAACAAGGGCACCGCGGTCAGCGCGAAGGCGTCGATGCCGGAGAACAGGCTTTCGCCGACCAGCGACAGCGGCAGGTCGCCCGACATCATCAGCATGGTGATCGAGGCGACGCCGATCGCGGCCCAGACCGGGACGGCGGTGGCGCAAAGCAGGACGAAGAGCAGGACCGGCAGGTAGAAGGACCAGCCAAGCTCGACGGTCTGTTCCTGAAGCGTGTTCCAAAGCATCTGGTGTCCCCTCAGTCGAACAGCCGGTCGCCTTCATAGACGGGAGTGCCGTCGCGAAGGCTGCGCAGATCGCGCAGGAAGGATTGGACGAGGCGCAGGATCATCAGGCTGAAGCCCAGGGGCACCGCCATCAGGAACCACACCATTGAGACCCGCAGGCCGTGGCTCACCGATCCGAACTTGGCCGAGACCATCACAGTCTCGAACGACCAGTAGAGCGCGATGAGAGCGACGCCGAACATCACGAGATCGCCGAAGATGTAGAGCAGCGTCTTGGCGCGCCGCCCGACATAGTGCAGCAGCACGTCGATGCGGATGTGCCCGCGTTGCTTGATCGCCGAGGCCGCCCCGATCCAGGCGAGGTAGATGAAGGAATAGCGCACGATCTCCTCGCCCCAGATCGAGGAATAGGCGAAGATCTCGCGCCGCAGCACCTCGACCGCCATCGTCCCGACCAGCATCACGTAGAAGACCAGAAGGGCCCATCTCTCGGCGTTCTGATCAAGGACACGAATGATCCCCGTCATATTCCTCGCCCTTTCGCGCATGCCGGAAGCGTCGCTGACGGCATCAGCGCAACGCCCGGCCTCCTTCGGGAATTGGGTGGGCCGGCGCCTCGATGGCGCCGGTCCTCAGGTCACGCGTCGTGCACGTAGTAGCGGCCCATCGTGCCCGCCGCCTCTTCGAGCTTCGCGAAGGCCTCCATGGAGCCGGCGAGTTCGAGCTTGAACTCGTCCCATTCGGAGCGCTGGTAGCCGCCGGCTTCCTGCCATTCGGCCAGCTGGTCCTCTGTCAGCGAATGGAACTCCACGCCCGATTTCGTCAGCTCCGACATCGCGTAGCTGCGTGCCGCCGGCACCTTGGCGAGGTTCTGCTGCGCGGTGATCTCGGAGGCGAATTCGATGCCTTCCTGGACGTCGCCGGGCAGCGCATTGAACCATTCGAGGTTGCACGAATAGACCTGGCTGTCCGGCACCGCCTGGGTGAAGGTCACATGGCTCAGGATGTCCTTGAAGCCGAAGACGTAAAGCGCGCCGACGGAGGGATCGAGCGCGTCCGCGACGCCCTGCTTGATTGCCGACGGGGTCTCGCCCCAGGCAACCGGGGTGGGGTTGGCGCCGACCATGCGGTAATACTGCTGCAGCATCTTCGAGCCCGGCACGCGGAACTTCACGCCCTTCAGATCGCCCGGCGTGATGACCGCGCCGGCGCCGCCCTTGCGGACCGCGACGACGCGCGGGTCGATGACGACGTAGAAGAGCGCCTTGAAGCCCGATGCCTCGACCTTCGGATGGACCTCGGATTTCCAGGCCTCCGAGGTGACGAGATTGGTGAACCGCTGGTTGGAGCCGCAGAAATACGGCATGTTGATCAGGTCGACCGCCGAGGCGAACGGCGCGAAGTTCGACAGCGAATGCTGCGCCGCCTGGATCGTGTTCGACTGCACCTTCTGCGCCAGCTCGCCGCCGGCGCCGAGCTGCCCGCCCGGAGCCAGCTTGACATAGACCTTGCCATTGGTGGCGTTCTGGATGTTCTCCTTGAGGTCGAGCTGCATAATCGGATAGCTGCGCGACGCGCCGAGCACATAGGCCGTGGCCAGGGTCATGACATGCTCGGCTGCTGCCTGGCGCTCCTTTTCTTCCGCCGCGGTCTGGGCCGCCGCCTCCGACGACCACAGCATCCCGCCCGCGCCGGCGACCATCGCCGCGGTGAACCCGCCCGAGCCGGCCAGTTTCAGAAAGTTGCGGCGCTCCGCTGAAGCGAGATTATCGCGTGCTCTTCCCATTAGTCTTCCTCCCTGAATGTCTCTTTTCCGTTGTCATTTTCTTTTCGCGGCCTCTTTTCTGAGGATCGCCGCGACGAACGCGACCGATGCGGCCAGCAGGAACAGCATCTCGCCGATATCGCCAAGAAACGGGGCGCGGCCAGCTGAGCCGATCACGACATTGAGCGCGAAAACGCTGAAAAGAAGTGCGGCTGCGATCAGGAACATTTCGCCTCCCTTCCGGCGGAAACCGGCGATTCGACTCGAATGTAAGCGCTTACATCTTGCAATGCAAGCGCTTACATTGTCTGTTGGGCCGATGCTGCAGGCGGTGTTTCCTAAGCCCTTGAAATCGAATAGCCGTACCGAACGGATTGTCCGGAAGAAGATATGAGCAAGTCAAACCAGCGCGCGATCCCGACTCTTGCCGACGTTGCCCGGCGCGCGGAGGTATCGACGGCAACCGTTTCGCGCTGCCTGAATTCGCCCGAGCGGGTCGAAGAGAAAACCCGCGACCGGGTCATGGCCGCGGTCGATGAGCTCGGCTATTCACCCAATTTCGGCGCGCGGGCCCTGGCGGCGCGGCGCACGAACACGATCGGCGCGATCATTCCGACGATGGAGAACGCGATCTTCGCGCGCGGCATCCAGGCGTTCCAGGAGGAACTGCGCGACCATGGCGTCACCCTGCTCGTTGCAAGCTCGTCCTACCGCTCCGATCTCGAGGAGGAGCAGATCCGCACCCTGACTGCCCGCGGCGCCGATGGACTGTTGCTGATCGGTCATCACCGCAACCAGGCCATCTACCGGTTTCTCGAACAACGCGGCGTGCCGGTTCTCGTCACATGGGTCTTCGACCCGCGGGAGCGCCAGATCTCGGTCG
>JBFKMA010000278.1:0-3184 GCA_041630175.1 Albidovulum sp. | reverse complement strand
TTTTTCGGAGCGCGCCTTGGCCATGGCCGACATCTCCGCCATGAGGCCCGACGCCCGCGCGATCGGGTTGGTCAGGTAGAAATCCCTGATCGCGTTCACGAAATCGGCCTTGGCCGGGGCCTTGAGCGGCAGCGGCTGCCACGCGTTCCCGGCGACCTCGTCGATCCCGGCCAGATGCGGATGCGCAGCGACGAGCGCCTGCCGGAGCTGCGCCAGCGTGTCCCAGGGCTGAGTCGCGCCGAGTTCCGCCGAAAGCGCGCGCAGGATCGCCCAGTTCTCCTTGGCGTCGCCCGGCGCGAAGCCCGCACGCATGGCGAGCTGCGGCCGTCCCTCGGTATTGACGAAGAGCCCGTTCTCCTCGGTATAGGCGGCGGCCGGCAGGATGATGTCGGCGCGGTGCGCGCCGCGGTCGCCGTGGCTGCCCTGGTAGATCACGGTGGCGCCCTTGGCGATCTCCACCTCGTCGGCGCCGAGATTGTAGATCACCTCGGCGCCGTCGAGCGCCGCGGCGAGGCCGCCCTCGGTCGTGCAGCCGACATCCATCGCGCCGACGCGGGCGGCGGCGGCGTGCAGGACGAGGAACTTCGACTCGGTCATCTCCGCGAATTTAATAGCATGGGCCAGCACCGCCTCGCCGTCGGCCTCGCGGATCGCGCCTTGGCCGACGATGACCAGCGTCTCCTTTCCGAGCGCATCCTCATGCGGCTTGGAGGTCAGATCGGTCAGCGCGTCGCGCCCGGTGCCGAGATGGAAGTATTCGTAGGTCAGGTCCGCCGCCTCGCCGATCACGCCGATCTTGGCGCCGTTCAGCCAGGCCTTGCGGATCCGCGCGTTCAGGACCGGCGCCTCGATGCGCGGGTTGGTCCCGATCAGCATGATCGCGCGCGCTGAATCGATATCCTCGATCCGCGCCGTGCCGACATAGGCCGAGCGGTTGCCAGCGGGCAGCTTCGCGCCATCGGTGCGGCATTCGACCGCCCCGCCCTGCGCCTCGACGAGGCTCTTCAGCGCGAACGCCGCCTCGACCGGCGCGACATCGCCGACGAGGCCCGCGACCTTGCGGCCCTTCATCGCCGCGGCCGCCGCAGCCAGCGCCTCGGCCCAGCTCGCCTTCCGCAGCTTGCCGCCCTCGCGGATATAGGGCACGTCCAACCGCTGGCGCCTCAGCCCGTCCCAGACGAAGCGCGTCTTGTCGGAGATCCACTCCTCGTTCACGCCGTCATGGTTGCGGGGCAGGATGCGCATCACTTCGCGCCCCTTGGTGTCCACGCGGATGCTCGAGCCGAGCGCGTCCATCACGTCGATGGTCTCGGTCTTGGTCAATTCCCAGGGCCGCGCGGTGAAGGAATAGGGCTTCGACACCAGCGCCCCGACCGGGCAGAGGTCGATGATGTTGCCCTGAAGGTTCGAATCGAGCGTGGTGTTGAGATACGAGGTGATCTCCGCATCCTCGCCCCGGCCGGTCTGGCCCATCTGGCTGATGCCCGCGACCTCGGTCGTGAAGCGCACGCAGCGCGTGCAGGAAATGCAGCGCGTCATGTGGGTTTCGACGAGCGGCCCGAGGTTCAGGTCCTCGCTCGCCCGCTTCGGTTCCCGGTAGCGGCTGAAATCGACGCCGTAGGCCACCGCCTGGTCCTGAAGGTCGCATTCGCCGCCCTGGTCGCAGATCGGGCAGTCGAGCGGGTGGTTGATCAGGAGGAACTCCATCACCCCTTCGCGCGCCTTCTTGACCATCGGCGAGTTGGTGCGGATCACTGACGGCGCGCCATCCGGGCCGGGCCGCAGATCCTTGACCTGCATCGCGCAGGAGGCGGCGGGCTTCGGCGGGCCGCCCACGACCTCGACGAGGCACATCCGGCAGTTCCCGGCGATCGACAGCCGCTCGTGATAGCAGAAGCGCGGGATTTCCACCCCCGCCTGCTCGCAGGCCTGGATGAGCGTCAGCGAAGGATCGACCTCGACCTCGATATCGTCGATGATGATCTTGCGGAGGTTGGACATCGTTATTTCTCCGTGGAAGTGCGGTCGGCCGGTGCGCCCACCGGCGGCCAGGCCATGAAGGCCAGAACAAGAAGCGGCGCGAGCGAAAGCGCCGTCGGAATCAGGAACGCGAAGACCATGCCGCCCCCCATGTGGAGCGTGCCGATCAACGCGCGAGAGAGCAGCAGGCCGAGCACGGGCGCCGCGCAGACCGAGAGGATCGGCCCCCGGAAGCCCGCCTTCTGGAAGACAATGACGTAAAGGACCGAGGCGATCAGCGGGCCGAGGAAGGAGAGAACCATCATGCCGCGCCCTCCCATGCCGCGGGGATTTGGCCCGATGGCTGGAATGGCCCGAACGGCAGCAGCGCGCTGTGAAGAACCGATGGCGTCATTCGACCCTCACCAGAAAGCGGCCCACGCGATCATTGGTTCCGGCAACGTCACGGGCAAAGCGGCAAAGCTCTTTGGGTTCGTCGAAGCTCTTGCCCCGTTCGGCGATCCGCCTGTCCATCAACGCGTACATCTCCTCGCGCGGCACCTGTCGCGTCACGTCGTACAGGGCGACCTTGGAATGCCCGTCCGCAATGAGAACGCGGATGCCTTCGGTGATGAACTCTCCCGTTTCCTGCGGGCCGCGGCGGCGCACCTCATCCGGGCAGATTTCGGCGATATCATCGGCCGTCAGGATATCGGCTATGGCACGGGCGGCAACAGTCTCGGCACGCGCCGGAAGTGCGACCGTCGCCGCGCAAGCGATCACGAGCGCAGCAAGCCATCCGCCCGCTCGCACGCTCCGATCTGCGCCATGATCGCCTTCCAATTGCATGTCCATCTTCCGCCTCTTGGATCCTGAGTGCACTCGTGTCTCAACAAAGCCGTTGCGGCAGCGCCCCTTGTGATTTCACTCCGCCGCCATCGCGCCCGTGCGACCGGTGCGCTTGGCCTTGATCCGGTCCTCGATCTCCTCGCGGAAGTGGCGGATGAGGCCCTGGATCGGCCAGGCCGCCGCGTCGCCCAAGGCGCAGATCGTGTGGCCTTCGACCTGCTTGGTGACGGAAAGCAGCATGTCGATCTCCTCGACCTCGGCCTCGCCCTTCACCAGCCGGTCCATGACCCGCATCATCCAGCCGGTGCCTTCGCGGCAGGGCGTGCACTGGCCGCAGCTCTCGTGCTTGTAGAACTTCGACAGCCGCCAGATCGCC
>JBFKMA010000277.1:0-3184 GCA_041630175.1 Albidovulum sp. | reverse complement strand
GACCGGATCGGCGACACACCAAATCTCGAAGAATATTGGTTCAAGGCGCCATATGCAGTGGCGTCCTCGTAGCCCTTCGTAACGACAGAGGCCGGCGAACGGCCCGAAACGCGCACGCCCCTTCGCGGGGCAGTCAGGGAGAAGTGACATGACAGACACCTTGATCGGGACGCCGGAACAACTCCGCGATCCCGACTACATGCCCGATATCGGCAAGGCGGTGCCCTTGGGCATCCAGCACGTTCTCGCGATGTTCGTCTCCAACGTCACGCCGGCGATCATCGTCGCCGGCGCGGCGGGGGTGGGCTTCGGGTCGGACGACCTGACGCCGATGCTCTACATGATCCAGATGTCGATGCTCTTCGCCGGCATCGCCACGCTCTTCCAGACCATCGGCATAAGCCGGGTCGGCGCGCGGCTCCCCATCGTGCAGGGCACCAGCTTCGCCTTCATCCCGGTGATGATCCCGGCGGTCGCCGGGCTCGGCACGGCGGGGCTCGCGGGGCTGATGACCGGGGTGGTGATCGGCGGCTGCTTCCATTTCTGCCTCGGCTTCTTCATCGGCCGCATCCGCTACGCGCTACCGCCGCTGGTCACCGGCCTCATCGTGCTGATGATCGGACTCGCGCTGATCAAGGTGGGCATCCAGTACGCCGCGGGCGGCGTGCCGCTGATCGGCAAGCCCGAATTCGGCTCGCTCGCGATGTGGTTCCCGGCCCTCGTGGTGATCGTCGTGACGCTCGCCTTCAAGTTCTTCACCCGCGGCTTCCTCGCCGTGGCGGCGGTGCTGATCGGCATCATCGCGGGCTACATCGTCGCGCTCGTCATGGGCCAGGTGAGTTTCGCCCGCGTCGGTGGCGCGGCCGTCTTCGCGCTGCCGGTGCCGTTCCAGTGGGGGTTCGAGCTCAACGCCGCGATCATCATCGGCATGTGCCTCATGGCGATCGTCTCGGCGATCGAGACGGTGGGCGACACTTCGGGCATCACCAAGGGCGGCGCCGGCCGCGAGGCCACCGACACCGAGATCGAGGGCGCGACCTTCGCCGACGGCCTCGGCACCGCCGTCGCGGGCGTGTTCGGCGGGCTGCCGAACACCTCGTTCAGTCAGAATGTCGGCCTGATCGCGATGACCGGGGTGATGAGCCGCCATGTCGTCACCATCGGCGCCATGTTCCTGATCCTCTGCGGGCTGATCCCGAAGATCGGCGCGCTGATCCAGACCGTGCCGATCAACGTGCTCGGCGGCGGCGTGATCGTGATGTTCGGCATGGTCGCGGCGGCGGGCGTCAACATGCTGTCGGACGTCACCTGGAACCGCCGCAACATGGTGATCTTCGCGATCGCGCTGTCGGTCAGCTTCGGCCTGCAACTCGTGCCCGAGGCGCTGCAGCACATGGGCAAGACCGCGCAGATCCTGCTGACCTCGGGCCTCCTGCCGGCGGCGCTGATCGCGGTGGTGTTGAACCTCGTCCTGCCCGAGGATCTCGGCGACTGAGGTGATCCGATTGCGCGTCCTTGCGGACGCAAGAGACGAGGTCGGGCCGGCGCCTTCGCGCCGGCCCGACCCGTTGGCGCCCGGCGCTACTGCGCCGCCATCAGCCGCGCGGCGTCGAGCATGCGGTTGGAAAAGCCCCATTCGTTGTCGTACCAGCCGAAGACCCGGATCAGCCCGCCCGCGGTGACATGGGTCTCGGGCAGCGCCATGACCACGCTTTCGGGCCGCGCCCGGAGGTCGGAGGAGACGAGCGGCCGCTCGGTCCAGCCGATCACCCCGCCCGCCGCCTTCAGCGCCTCGTTGACCGTATCGCGGTCCGGCTTCGCTCGCGTCATCACGCTCAGATCGACCGCCGAGACCGAGGCGCTCGGCACCCGCACCGCCGCGCCCTCGATCCGGCCCGCGATCTCGGGCAGCACCACGTCGAGGAGCCTTTGTGCCGAGGTCGTGGTCGGCACCATCGACAAGGCCGCCGCGCGCGAGCGGGCGAAATCGGCGCCGGGCGCGTCCACCGTGGGCTGGCTGCCGGTATAGCAGTGGATCGTCGTCATCCAGCCGGTCTCGATGCCCCATTCGGTCTCGATCAGCCGCGCCAGCGGCGCCAGCGCGTTGGTGGTGCAGGAGGCGTTCGAGACGATGCGGTGGTCGGCCGAGAGCCGGGCCTCGTTCGCGCCGAGCACCAGCGTGAAATCCGCCGATTTCGACGGGCCCGAGACGAGCACGCGCTTCGCGCCGGCCTTCAGTCCGGCCTCGGAGAATGACCGTTCGCCGCCGAGCCCGGTGCATTCCATCACGATGTCGATGTCCGTCAGATCGAGCGCGGCGAGGTCGCGCGCGCCGGTCAACCGCAGCCGCCGGTCGCCGACGACCAGCGCGCCGTCCTCGAGCCCGACCTCGCCCTTCCAGGGGCCGAAGGTCGAATCGTATTCGAAGAGGTAGGCCGCCATCTCCGGCTTCGCGATGTCGTTGATCGCGACGATCTCGACATCGGCATGGGCGGGGTCGGACAGCGCCGCGCGCAGGACCGAACGGCCGATGCGTCCGAAGCCGTTCAGGGCGACGCGCAGGGTCATGGGGTTCACTCCGTCTCGGTTCCGATAGCTGCCTAAGACCATGAAGCATGGAGCCACGCAACCGCCGCGTTCGAGGCCGTTGGCCGGGGCCGGCTACCGCACGGCCTCCATCCGCGCATCGGGGAGCCGGCAGTCGCGCGCCGCGTCGCTGCCGCAGGGGCGGAAGTCGAGATCGCGCGTGAGGCAGACCCGCGCCTCCTGGATGCGGCCGGCCTTGCAGGTGATGGTGATCATCGCGGGCGCAAGCCCTTCGTTCGCCTCCAGAAACGCCTCCTCGACGGCCTGCGCGGGCAGGGTCACGTCGCGGTCCAGCCCGGCGAGAGCGTCGGGGATGGCGACGCGGTCAAAGGCGCGCCGGGCCGTTGCGTAATAGTCCTCGGGCGCGAGGCCCGAGCAGCGCCCGTGCTTCTTCCATTGGTGCCAGGCGAGCCCGGCGGACCCCATGACATCGCGCATCGCGGCGGTTTCGGCGCGCGACGGGTCGCGCTCCGGCGTCGGGCACCAGCTCGGCCAGCCGGTCTCGTATTGCGGCCAGAGCCCGTGCAGGACGAAGCCGCGATCGTGGCGCGCGTCGCATTGGTCGTCGCCCCGCGCATCGCCTTCGAGCGCGCAGTAG
>JBFKMA010000276.1:0-3192 GCA_041630175.1 Albidovulum sp. | reverse complement strand
GAGATGAGGATGCACGGGCAGGAACGCGAGATCGGCCAGCACCTCGCCACCGAAGGCCCGGTCTTCGAGACCGCGCCGCGCGGCGACGGCGACCGCTTCCGCGGCTTTTCCGAAAAGTCGCTCGACATCGCGCATGTGCTGCTCGGCCGGCTCTTTCCGATCACCTATGGCGAGGACGACCCCAGGGAACGCTTCTACGGCGCGCCCCTCGTCTGGTGGTTCTACGCGGAGTTTCCGAAACCCGAGGGGCAGGTGGTCAACTACATCCTGAAGCCGCTCGACGCGGCGGGCCCCGAGGACGGCACGCTCTTCGAGCAGAGGGACGGCTACGGGCTCTTCATCCGCGACATGGCGCTTTACGAGCGGCATGCCGCCTCGCCGCCGAACGTCGATACCGGCGCCGCGATCTACGAGACCCCGCGCAGCGTGATCTACGGGCGCGGACGGCGCCTGAAGGGCGACCGGCCGGTCTACGACGTCGTGACCTTCGCCAGGGACCTCCTTGGCATCGAACAGAGGCAATAGGCGGGCAGGGCAGGCATGGAACGCGCGAAGCTCTTCTTCATCCTCGGCGCCTCGGCGCTCGTCCTGTCGGGAACCTTCGTCGCAGGGCTCTACTCGGCGGTGCGCGAGAACGCGGCCTATCGCGTGGTCTGGGGCACGCTCGACGAGGCCAAGACGCTCTACGAGGAACTGCCGAACCTGCGCGGCACCGAGCCGATCCATTTCCTGCGCCCCGCGAAGTACGACGGCAGCGGCGTGACGGTGAACGACCCGGCCGCGCGGCAGGACGACCTGATCCTGCTGTCGGGCTTCATCGACGGCGCCAACGCGGTGCGGCTCATCCGCCGCGACGGCACGGTGCTGAACGAATGGAAGCTCCGCGCGCATGAGCTTTTCGACGACCCCTCCTTCTTCCGCGACGCCCCCGCGACCGACTGGAACGCGATCACCCACGGCACCATCGCCACGCCCGGGGGCGATATCGTGTTCTCTTTCGAAAGCGGCGGCATGGCGCGGCTCGACCGCTGCGGGCAGCCGCTCTGGACCACGCCCGGCGTGATCGCGCATCACTCGCCGAACTGGATGGCGGATGGCGGCATCGTCGTTTCGGGCGGGCGCCGCGTCGACAAGCCGAACGCCGAGATCCCCTGGCCCTTCGCCGGTCCCTACTGGGAGGACCTGGTCTTCAAGCTCGACGCCTCCGGCGAGAAGGTCTTCGAGCGGGCGCTGACCGAGCTGTTCATCGAGAACGGCATGGAGGCGCTCATCACCTCCACCGGCTTCTTCCGCACCCGCACCGGCGGCGAGTTCCACCTCAACGAGGTCGAGGAGCTTTCGCCCGAACTCGCGCCCGATTTCCCGATGTTCGAGGCCGGCGACCTGATGCTCTCGCTCAGGAACCGCAACATGATCCTCGTCACCGATCCCGAGGTGACGCGGATCAAGTGGTGGACGATCGGCCCCTTCATCCGCCAGCACGACCCCGATTTCCAGAAGGGCGGCACGATCACCGTCTTCGACAATCACAGCGACGACAGTCTCGATGGCGCACGCGGCGGCGGCACCCGGATATGGCGCATCGACCCGGCGACGGGGGCGGCGGTGACGCTTTATGGCGGGCGTGACGGCCAGCGCATCTTCACGCCCGAACGCGGCACCCACCAGATGCAGCCGAACGGCAATCTCATGGTGACCGAGGCGCAGTCCGGCCGCGCCTTCGAGGTGACGCCCGAAGGCCGGATCGTCTGGGAATACGTCAACCGTTACGACGCGGACCGGGTGACCTGGCTGCACGACGCCGAGACCTACGATGCGTCCTTCTTCACGGTTGCGGACTGGAACTGCGGGTGAAGCGGTCCGAATTGCGCCCGCGCGGATCGCCGGGCGTCCAGTCGGGCGTGTAGCGCAGGATCTCGCGGCCCGGGAAGGCGGCCGCGATCGCGGCCTCGTCGAGCGCGCCGGTATCGAGCAGGAAGAGCGGATAGGCCGGCCGCAGCCAGGGATCGTTGAGCATGAAGGCGGAGCCCTCGTTGCCGGCCTTCGTCATGATCACGACCCGGTCGCCGAAGGCGCCCGCCGCGGCGGTGCGGCGGATCTCGGAATGGAAATTGCCGTATTCATGGTATTTCGCCACACCCCGCCACGGCGTGAAGACAAGGAGCCCGAAAAGGCAGAGCAGCCAGAGGATCGCCTCGATCCGCAAACGGCTGCGCCCGTTGCGATCCGCAAGCCGGGCGCCCAGCGCTGCGCAGCCGCGCGCCGAGAGATAGAACATCGGGAAGGCGGCAAGGAACCAGTAGCGCGGCCCGAAATAATAGGTCTCGGCGAACCAGTAGAACGCCATCACGAGGACCACCACCGCAAGCACCGCCAGCATCGCGCGGTCGAAGCCGCTGCGCTGGCGCTGCCAGAGCAGGAATGCGAGGATCAGCGCCATCGAACCGACGGGCCAGCCCAGCAGATCGAACTGCAGGCTGACGAGCAGGTTGACCGTGTTCAGCACCGCCTCGAGCGGCGAATGCCCGACCCAGAGGTCGAGCGCGCCCCAGCCGCCCGGCGGACCGATATCGGGGCCGAACCCGAAGGCATTGGCGCCCGGATGCCAGTGCCGGTCGAGATATGCGCTGAGCGGCAGCGACAGCGGCGACCCGGTGATATGGGCGTTGTAGAGCAGCAGGAGCCCGCCCGCCGCGATGCAGCCGAGCCCGTAGGGCAGGGCGCGGCGCAAGGAACCCCGTGCCCGGACAAGCACCCAAAGCCCGGTCAGACCGCCGATGACCACCCCGTCGAGCGGCCGCGCGGCGAAGATCCAGCCCATGGCGAGCCCGGCGACGAGCAGCCGCAGGTCCGGCCTCTTCGCGCCCGCCTCGATCTTCAGGACCTGCCGCCAGGCCAGCAGCATCAGCGCCAGCGTCAGCGTGTGCGGCATCAAGGACCCCGCCGCGGCCAGAAGCCAGGGCGAGAAGGCCATCATCATCGCCACGAGGTCCGCCGTATCGCGCCCCGCCATCCGCCGCGCGATGGAATGGGCGAGCAGAACCGAAACCCCGGCGAGAAGCGGATTGATCAGCCAAGGCAGCCCGACCGTGAGCCCGAATGCCAGCGCCACCGGCCAGCCCGGCAGCGTCGTCGAGTACCAGCGCCCGTCCCGCACTTCGAGGAGGTAGTAGTCGAGGCCGGCCTGCGCCG
>JBFKMA010000275.1:0-3199 GCA_041630175.1 Albidovulum sp. | reverse complement strand
CGATCCCGTGCAGGGTTTCGCCCAGGTGCTGAAGAAACGCCGACCTTTCCGACATGACAGAATCTCCTCTGATATGACGGAACCATGCCCCGTCCGAACACCATCGTCAAGATGACGGAGTATGTTCCGTCATTTCGGAATCTCGTCTCTCCGATTCAGGATAGCCGTCAGATCGCGATGTGCGAAGATGAGAGCCGACGCCGCGGGCAATAAAGCGGAGCGCGGCCGGCGCCTCCGGGCGGAAAACCGGTGCAGCGGGTTCGCACTGGACGGCCCGCGGCAGGCATTGAAGTTTGCCGCCGCTGGCAGGAGAATCCCGGGGCGAAACGCAAGGAGCCGACATGGCCGATACCCTCACGCTCTATTCGAACCCGATGTCGCGGGGCCGCATCGCGCGCTGGATGCTGGAGGAGGTGGGCCAGCCCTACGAGGTGCGCTATCTCGACTACGGAACCTCGATGAAGGCGCCGGAATACCTGGAGATCAACCCGATGGGCAAGGTTCCGACGCTGGTGCACGGGCCCCACATCGTCACCGAATACGCCGCGATCTGCGCCTATCTCGCCGACGCCTTCCCCGAGGCCGGGCTCGCGCCCGAGGACCGCTCCTCCTACTACCGCTGGCTGTTCTTCGGCGCGGGGCCCTTCGAGGCCGCGGTGATCGCCAGGATCTGCGGCTGGATCGTGCCTGACGACAAGCGCGCGCAGGTCGGCTTCGGGCCGCTCGACATCGCGCTCGACGCGCTGGAACGCGCGGTGAGCGCGCATCCCTACCTCGCCGGCGACAGCTTCTCGGCCGCCGATGTCGCGACCGGGTCGCAGATCGGCTACGGGATGCGCTTCGGGACGATCGCCAATCGGCCGGCGCTGGAAGCCTACTGGCAGCGAATCAGCGAGCGCCCGGCCCTCAAACGCGCGAGCGACGCCGATGACGCCGCGCTCGCCGAACGGAAAGGATGACGCCATGGCCGACCTTCTGAGCGAAGCCGAACGCAAGGCCGACCTGCCCGCCCTGGGCGAGGCCGGATGGGGCGCGGTCCCCGAGCGCGACGCGATCCGCAAGATCTGGAAGTTCCGCAATTTCTCGGAGGCCTGGGGCTTCATGGCCCGCGCCGCGCTGCAAGCCGAGAAGCTGAACCACCACCCCGAATGGTCGAATGTCTACAATGTCGTCGACGTGACGCTGACGACGCATGATTGCGGCGGGCTCTCGGCGCTCGACGTCACGCTCGCCAGGCGGATGGACAAGATCGCGGGCGAAGCCGAGGTGCAGCGCGACCATTCCGAGCCGGTCGCCTGCCTTTGCGAAGTCCACGCCCGCAAGTAGCGCTCAGAGCACGTCGAGGATCGCGTTGCCCGTGGACAGGCTGCACTGGCCGGGCGGGTCCATGTCGAAATGCGTGACCACGCCGTCCTCGACCACCATCGCGTAGCGCTTGGAACGGTCGAACATGCCGGCATTCGGGTTCGAGTAATCCATCCCGACCGCCTTGGTGAACGCCGCATCCGCATCGGCGAGCATGGTGATTCGCGCCGCCGCCGCGCCGCTCACCTCGCCCCAGTAGCGCATGACATGGGCATCGTTGACCGCAAGGCAGATGATCTCGTCCACACCCTTTGCCCGCAGATCGTCGGCCGCGCGGATGAAGCTCGGCAGATGGGCGCTGTCGCAGGTCGGCGTGAAGGCCCCGGGAAGCGCGAACATCACCACCTTGCGGCCGTTCAGAAGCGCGGAGAGCTGAACCGCCTCCGGCCCGCCCGCGCCGGGCCTCAGAAGTCGCGCCTCGGGCAGGCGCAGGCCGACCGTGATCATGCTCAGAGCTCCGCCAGCAGCTGCTCGCCCGTAGAGATCTCGCACACCCCCGGCTTGTCGACCTTCGCCGCCGTGATGACCCCGTCGTCGAGCACCAGCGCGTAGCGGTTCGACCGGCCCACCAGCCCGAGATGCGGCGCGGTGAAATCCATGCCCAGCGCCTTGGTGAAGCTGCCGTCGGCATCGCCGAGGAAGCTGATCCCGGCCGCGCTCGCCCCGGTCGACTCGCCCCAGGCCTTGAGCACGAAGGGATCGTTGACGGCGATGCAGATGATCTCCTCGACGCCCTTCTTGCGGAAACCCTCGGCCGTGCGCACGAAGCTCGGCACATGGATCGACGTGCAGGGGCCGGTATAGGCGCCCGGCAGGCCGAAGACCACGACCTTGCGGCCCTTCAGCCGGTCCGACAGGGTCACGGTCTGGGGACCGTCCTTGCCCATTTCGACAAACATGGCGTCCGGCAGTCTGCCGCCCTTGGAAAGGTCCATTGTCTCATCCTCTCGCGTTGCGTTCTCCTGACCTCACGATATAGGGTCGCCGCGACCGGCGACCAGAGGGAGAATGCGCATGGGCGGGATCGTGATCATCGGCGCGGGACAGGCGGGGGCCTCGCTCGCCGCGAAGCTCCGGGCGCTCGGCCACCAGGAGCCGATCACGATGATCGGCGAGGAGCCGGTCCCGCCCTATCAGCGCCCGCCGCTCTCGAAGGGCTATCTCTTGGGCGAAATGGGGCTCGAACGCCTCTACCTGCGCGCGCCTTCCTACTGGGAGGAACAGGGCGTGACGCTCCGCCTCGGCGCGCCGGTGACGGCGATCGACCGCACCGCCAGGACCGTGCGGGTGAACGGCGAGAGCGTCCCTTACGACCAGCTCGCGCTCACCACCGGCTCGCGGCCGCGCCGGCTCCCGGCGGCGGTCGGCGGCGATCTGGCCGGCGTCTATACCGTGCGCACGCTGGCCGATGTCGACGCGATGGCGCCTGAATTCGAACCCGGGCGCCGGCTCCTGATCGTCGGCGGCGGCTATATCGGGCTCGAGGCGGCGGCGGTGGGCGCGAAGCTCGGGCTCAACGTCACGCTGATCGAGATGGCGCCGCGCATCCTGCAGCGGGTGGCCGCGCCCGAAACCTCGGACAATTTCCGCAGGGTCCACGACGATCACGGCGTGAAGATCCTCGAGAACATGGGCCTCGACCGGCTGACCGGCGAGAGCCGCGTCTCGGGCGCCGTGCTGTCGGACGGCAGCGAACTGGCGGTGGATTTCGTCATCGTCGGCGTCGGCATTACGCCGATGACGATCCTCGCCGAGGAGGCCGGGCTCGAGATCGACAACGGCATCCGCACCGACGAATACGGCCGCAGCTCGGACCCGCGCATCTGGGCCGCGG
>JBFKMA010000274.1:0-3208 GCA_041630175.1 Albidovulum sp. | reverse complement strand
GCCAGCGGCGACCAGTCGGGCCAGGCGCCGTATTGCAGGATGGCGTCGGGATCGGCCTCGACCGGGGTCATCTCTTCCGCGCGCGGCGGCAGATGGCCGGCACGGCGCCATTCGTGGCGGACCGTCGCGCCGGCGGCGGCCGCGCTGTGGAGCACCCGCTCCGGCAGGTCGCCCGCGTGGAACGGCCAGTCCGCCGGCCAATGCGCGACGTGCCGCACCAGCCCGACCGGGACGCTGAATTCGAGCCGCGACCACCCCGCCCGGTTGGCGCCCTCCAGGACCGGCTCGCGCCGATGCAGGAAGGCCGCATCGACGACATCGCCGACGCGCAGGTCGGGGATCTGCAGATGCGCGGTCAGCGTGCCGTCGATGATCCCCGCCTCGAGCCGCGTCTCGCGCCGGAAGATCTCGCTCGCGAGATCGTCGCGGAAGGAGATCGTGCGCCCGTCGCGATGCACGTCGAGCCGGGTCAGCGTCAACGTCTCGTAGGCCGGGTCGAAATCGCTCGACACCGAGGCCGCGCCTTCGAGCCCGGCGCGGTCGATGACCTGGGTCACGAGCCGGAAATGCGTGAGCCGCGTCTCGCCCTCCCAGCCGGTCTGGGTATCGACGAGCGGGTAGAAGACGCCATCGCGCGCGGCGCGGAGAAGGACGGGATCGGGTTCGGGGATCTCGGCCGCCTCGACCCAGCCGGGCGGATCGGCGCGCAGAAGCTCCTGCGCGAGCGCTGCGGAGGGCAGCCAGAGCAGGACCAGGAAACCGAGTATCAATCGCATGCGGAGCTTTCTCGCGAACACCGTCGCCACGACCCTAGCCCTGCCCGCCGGCCCTCGGCAAGCCGCGACCGACTGTTGCCCGCGCGGCGCAGCATTCGAAACCCATCTGGATTTTTTTCCGAACCCGCCAAGGATTGACGCCGCCCGCGCGTCATAGTTCCGTCATGCGCATGCAAACCCCGGACGAGGCCCTGGCGAATGCCGCCGCAAGAGGAGACCGCGACGCCTTCGCGGCGCTCCTCGCGCGGCATTACGACCGGGTCTTCGGGCTTTGCTTCCGGCTGACGGGAAGCCGGGCCGAAGCCGAGGACCTGACGCAGGACATCTGCCTCGCGCTTCCCGCGAAGCTCGCCAGCTTCCGGCAGGCGGCGCGGTTCACGACCTGGCTCTACCGGGTCACGGTGAACGCCGCCCATGACCGCCGCCGCCGCGCCGCAAGCCAGGCGAAAGCGGCCGATGGTTGGGGCGACTGGGAATCTGCCCGCCGCGCCGAGATCGCCGAGGCCGAGGCGGCGCAGGACTGGCTCGCCGAGACGATGGCGCGGCTTGCGCCGGAACTGAGGGACACGGTTGCGCTGACGCTGGGCGAGGACCTGTCGCAGAAGGAGGCCGCCGAGGTGCTCGGGCTCTCGGAAGGCACCGTGGCCTGGCGCATGAGCGAGGTGAAGAAGCGCCTGCGCGAGATGGCGCGGGCGGAGGGCATGCTATGACCGACGATCTCGAAAAACTCCGCGCCGCGCTGCAATCGCGCGCCCCCGCCCCGGACCCGCAGGCGAAGGCCGAGGCCCTGCGTCTGGCGATGGAAAACTTCGACCGGAGCCAAGAAACCGCGAAAGCCGCGCGTCCCATGTCTGACCGCCCCGTACGGGCGGGCATTCTCACAGGAGTACGCGAGATGCTTTCCAGCCTCACCACCAGACAGATGCTTGCCGCCACCGCCTCCGTCGCCGCGATCGGCATCGGCGTGATGATCTATCCGACGCTTCAGCGCGACCCGATCCGCCCGAAACCGGCCCCGATCACGGTCATCGACACCGCCGAGGCGCCCGAGCGCGAGAGCCGCGCCCGGCAGGAGGCGACCGCCCCGACCTCGGCGGACGCGCCCGTCCTGCCGCAGACCAAGCTCGCCGAGGAAGCCGACGCGCTGTCCGACATGGCGTCTGCGACCGAAAACGCGCCCATGGCCGCCCCGGCAGAGGCGCCCGCGCTGCTCGGCCGCAAGGCCGCCGATCCGTCGGTCGCCGCCGGCAGCAGCCTCGTCGCCGATGAAGCCTTCCGCGCCGCACCGAGCGGCGGCGCCGCGGGCTACGCCCAGCCGGAGGCCATGATCGCCGCGCTGCCCGAGCCGGACACCGAAGCCTATTCCAACGCCGACCCGAACCCGGTGAAGATCGCGGCCGAGGAACCGGTCTCGACCTTCTCCATCGACACCGACACCGCCTCCTGGTCAGTCATCCGCTCCTCGCTGACCAACGGCCTTCTGCCGCCCGCGGCGGCCGTCAGGATCGAGGAGATGGTGAACTACTTCCCCTACGCCTACCCCGCACCCGAGCCGGGCGAGGCCCCGTTCCGCGCTTCGGTCAGCCTGTTCGAGACCCCGTGGAACGCGGACACGCAGCTCCTGCGCATCGGCCTGCAGGGCGCGCTTCCCGCCACCGAGGACCGCCCGCCCCTGAACCTCGTCTTCCTGATCGACACGTCGGGCTCGATGGACGATCCGAAGAAGCTGCCGCTCCTGAAGCAGTCCTTCGCGCTGATGCTGGGCGAGCTTCGCCCCGAGGACCGCGTCGCGATCGTCACCTATGCCGGCTCCGCCGGGCTGGTGCTGGAGCCGACCGCGGCGGACGACCGCGCCACGATCCTCGCCGCCCTCGACCGGCTCCATGCCGGTGGCTCGACCGCCGGCGCGGCGGGGCTGCAACAGGCCTACCAGGTCGCCGAGAGCATGGCCGAGGACGGCCGCATCGGCCGCATCCTTCTGGCCACCGACGGCGATTTCAACGTCGGCCTCTCGGACCCCGAGGCGCTTGAGGACTTCATCGCGCAGAAGCGCGAGAGCGGCGCCTATCTCTCGGTCCTCGGCTTCGGGCGCGGCAATCTCGACGATGCCACGATGCAGGCGCTGGCGCAGAACGGCAACGGCACGGCGGCCTATATCGACACGCTTTCGGAGGCGCAGAAGGTGCTCGTCGACCAGCTCTCCGGCGCCCTCTTCCCGATTGCCGACGACGTGAAGATCCAGATCGAGTTCAACCCCGCCGCGGTCGCCGAATACCGGCTGATCGGCTACGAGACCCGGGCGCTCGCGCGCGAGGATTTCAACAACGACAAGGTCGATGCGGGCGAGATCGGCGCCGGCCACCAGGTCACTGCGCTCTACGAGATCACGCCGGTGGGCAGCCCCGCCCGCCGCTCCGATCCGCTGCGCTATG
>JBFKMA010000273.1:0-3217 GCA_041630175.1 Albidovulum sp. | reverse complement strand
GGTGCCGGTGATCGCGGCGGTGAACGGCGCCGCGGCAGGGGCGGGGGCGAACCTTGCGCTCTCCGCCGACGTGGTGATCGCGGCCGAAGGCGCGAGCTTCATTCAGGCCTTCACGCGGATCGGGCTCATCCCCGATGCGGGCGGGACCCATGTGCTGCCGCGCGCGATGGGCATGGCCAAGGCGATGGGTGCGGCCCTGTTCGCCGACAGGGTGACGGCGCGGCAGGCGGCCGACTGGGGGATGATCTGGGAATGCGTTCCCGATGCCGGTTTCGCCGCGCATTGGCGCGCGCGGGCCGAACACCTGGCCTCGGGGCCGACCGAGGCCTATCGGCGCGTGAAGCAGGCGCTGCGCGCGAGCCTTGCGAACGGTATCGACGCGCAGCTCGCGCTCGAGGCGCGGCTGCAGGGCGAATGCGGCAAGACCGAGGATTTCGCCGAAGGCGTCACGGCCTTTCTGGAAAAGCGGCCGGCGCGGTTCCGCGGGCGCTGAAGGTCTTTCACATTGCGGCGCGTTTCACGCGCCACGAGATGTCTCGCGGTCCCGGCCTGGGCCGGAACCGCTCGGGCCGCCTCCGGCGGGGATATTTCCCGCAAGGTGAGGATGGCATGCGTTCCTCGCTTGACCGCAGGCGTTTCGGGGCCGAGAGTTGAGCCATCAGGGCGCATGGCCCGAAGGCACGGGGGCCAGTCACGGATTGCGCCCGCCTGCGTGCCGACAAGGGGATAGACATGCGCTGCATCACGGTATTGGGGCCGTCTCAATCGGGGAAAACCGAGCTCGTCGGGGCGCTCGCGGCGCTTGAGGACGGCCATCCCCGGTCCGAGACGGCCGGTCATCTGACGCTTACGCGCTTCGGCTTCATGGGCGAGGATTGGTGCGCGCTCGACGTCTCCGGCGGGCCGGAATTCGCCCGCATGGGCGGCGCGGCGCTTCTCGCCGCCGATGCCGCGGTGCTCTGCGTCGCGCCCGATCCCGACGAGGCGGTGCTGGCCGCGCCCTGGCTGCGCGCGATCGAGGCCGCCAATGTGCCCTGTTTCATCTTCATCAACCGGATGGATGCGCCGAAGGGCCGGGTGCGCGACATGGTCGCGGCCCTTCAGGCCTATACCGGCCACACGGTCGTGCTGCGCCAGATCCCGATCCGCGAGGGCGGGCAGGTCGTGGGCGCCATCGACCTCATCTCCGAGCGGGCCTGGCGCTATCGCGACGGACAGACTTCGCAGCTGGTCGAACTGCCGAAATCCGAGACCGAGCGCGAACACGAGGCGCGGGCCGAGCTGCTCGAACAGATGTCGGACTATGACGACGCGCTTCTGGAGGAGCTGATCGAGGATCACGAGCCGGCCACCGGCGCGCTGTTCGAGATCGCCCGGCGCGAGACCCAGCATCGTGACGTGATCCCGACCTTCCTCGGCTCGGCGAGCCAGCGCCACGGCATCCTGCGGCTGATGAAGGCGCTCCGGCACGAGGCGCCGGACGTCGCGGCGCTCAAGGCGCGGCTCGGCGTCAAGGATGCGCGCGCCGTCGGGTTCCATGCGCAGATCCGCAAGCATCTTGGCAAATGCGCCATGCTCCGCGCGCTGGAGCCCGGCGTGAAGGTCGGCGCGCAACTCGGCGGCGACAATCTCGGTGGGCTGGCCGAGATCGGCGGCAAGGCGGGCAACGACCATCTGGAGCCCGGCGAGGTCGGGATCTCGGTGAAGTCCGACCAGCTCGATGCGGGCCGCGTCTTCACCGCGAAGACCGTGGAGCCGGTGCCCGACTGGGCCAAGGGCTGCCCGCCGGCTCTGGCGCGGATCGTCATGCCGGCGCATGAGCGTGACGAGGTGCGGCTTTCCGCGGCGCTGTCGCGTCTCGCCGAGGCCGACCCGATGCTGCGCGTCGCGCAAGACCAGGCGTCGGGCCATGCGCTCCTCAGGCTCCAGGGCGTGATGCATGAGCGCCAGACGCTCGCCACGCTCAAGGATGATTTCGGGGTCGAGGTCACGACGCATCTGCCCGACCCGCGCTACCTCGAGACGATCTCCGCGCCGGTGGACGAACATTACCGGCACCGCAAGCAGTCCGGCGGCGCGGGCCAGTTCGCCGATGTCGCGATCACCCTCCGGCCGGCCGGGCGCGGCGAGGGTTTCCTGTTCGACGACGTCGTGAAGGGCGGCTCGGTGCCGAAGAACTACATCCCCGCCGTGGAGGAGGGCGCGCGGGAGGCGCTCGACAAGGGGCCGTTGGGCTTTCCGGTGACCGATGTCTCGGTGACGCTCACCGACGGCAAGCACCACGCGGTCGACAGTTCCGACTTCGCCTTCCGCACCGCCGGCCGCATGGCCCTGCGCGACGCGCTCGGCAAGGCGGGGCCGGTGCTTCTGCAGCCGATCGAGCGCGTCGACATCCACGTGCCTTCGGTCTTCTCCGGCGCGATGGTGTCGCTCATCTCCTCGCTCAAGGGGCAGGTGCTCGGCTTCGACGGCGATCCGGCCTTCCGCGGCTGGGACATCTTCCGCGCGCTGCTGCCGGCCTCGGCCGAGGAGGACCTGGCGATGGCGCTCGGCTCCGCGACGCAAGGCACGGCCTGGCACGAGACCGAGTTCGATCATTACGAGGAGATCTACGGCAAGGAGGCCGAGCGGATCAGCCGCGAACACGCCGAAGCCGCAGCCTGAGCGCGCGCAAGGACAACGGCCGCCCCGAGGAGGGGCGGCCGTTCATCTTTGTCAGGCATTGTCCGGCGCTGCGCGGGACTCAGCGCTGTTCGACGTCGATGTAATCGCGCTGCGTCTGGCCGATATAGAGCTGCCGCGGGCGGCCGATCTTCTGGGTCGGATCGCCGATCATTTCCTTCCACTGGGAAATCCAGCCCACCGTGCGGCTCACCGCGAAGATCGGCGTGAACATCGAGGTCGGGAAGCCCATCGCCTCGAGGATGATGCCCGAATAGAAATCGACGTTCGGATAGAGCTTCTTCTCGACGAAGTAATCGTCCTCGAGCGCGATGCGTTCGAGTTCCTTGGCGACCTTCAGGGTCTCGTTGTCGTGGATGCCGAGGAGGTCGAGCACCTCGTCGGCGGATTCCTTCATCACCTTGGCGCGCGGGTCGAAGTTCTTGTAGACCCGGTGGCCGAAGCCCATCAGCCGGAACGGATCGTTCTTGTCCTTGGCGCGGCGGATCGCGTCGGGGATGTTCTCGACCGTGCCGATCTCGCGCAGCATCTCGAG
>JBFKMA010000272.1:0-3233 GCA_041630175.1 Albidovulum sp. | reverse complement strand
GCGACGCGACCGGCGGCGGCGAGGGGCGGGTCGTGATGCGCGCCGATGCCGAGCAGGGCGAGTTGTTCGACGCGCTCGGCCAGCGTCTGCGCAGCCTCATCGGCGCCGGTTTCGCCGACAACGCGCTGCCGATCGACGCCGAGCGCGAGGGCATCCGGCTCGCCGGCTTCGCGGCCCTGCCGACCTATTCGCGCGGTGCCGCGGTGGAGCAGTTCCTCTTCGTCAACGGCCGCCCGGTGCGCGACAAGCTGCTGATCGGCGCGCTCCGCGCCGCCTATATGGACGTGCTGTCGCGCGACCGTCATCCGGCCGCGGTCCTCAACCTCGCCTGCGACCCCGAGCGCGTCGACGTCAACGTGCATCCCGCCAAGGCCGAGGTCCGCTTCCGCGAGCCCGGCATCGCGCGCGGCCTCATCGTCTCCGGCCTGCGTCACGCGCTGGCCGAGGCCGGCCACCGCGCCTCCTCCACCGTCGCCGGCGCCACCCTGGGCGCGATGCGCGCCGAGCCGGCGCGGCCCCGCATCTACCAGATGGACCGCCCCTCACAGGGCGCGCTGCGGACCGCGGCGCTGATGCAGGCGCCGCTCGCCCCCGAGCTCGCCGAGGCCAGCGCCCGGTTCGAGCGCCCCGCCGATCCGTTCCCGGCCGAGGAACCGGCGGAGAACCATCCGCTGGGCGCCGCCCGCGCCCAGCTTCACGAGAACTACATCATCGCCCAGACCGCGACCGGCCTCGTGATCGTCGATCAGCACGCCGCGCATGAGCGCCTCGTCTACGAGCGCCTCAAGCGCCAGCGCGAGGCCAGCGGCGTCGCCGCCCAGGCGCTCCTGATCCCCGAGATCGTCGAGCTGTCCGAGGCCGACGCCCAGCTTCTCCTCGACCATGCCGAGACGCTCGGCGGGCTCGGGCTCACGGTCGAGCCGTTCGGCGGCGGCGCGGTCGCGGTGCGCGAGACGCCGGCGATCCTCGGCGAGGTCAACGCCGCGGCACTCCTCAAGGACATCCTCGACGAGCTGCACGACCTCGGCGACAGCCAGCGCCTGCAGGCCAGGATCGACGCGGTGCTCAGCCGTATGGCCTGCCACGGCTCGATCCGCTCCGGCCGCCGCATGCGCGCGGACGAGATGAACGCGCTTCTGCGCGAGATGGAGGCGACGCCGCTTTCCGGCCAGTGCAACCACGGGCGGCCGACCTATGTCGAACTGAAACTCTCCGATATCGAACGGCTCTTCGGACGCACATGATCACGATCAATGGCCAGACCTACGCGCTCGACGACCCCACGGTCCTCGCCGCCCTCGCCGGCGCGGCGCTGTTCGCGCTGCTCTTCGCCCTCGTCTTCGCCACGATGCGCGCCGCCTCCCGCTCGGCCCTCATGGCCGAACCGATGCTGGCGCAGATGCAGAACCTCGGCACCCGCGTCCAGTCGCTCTCCGAGGGCCAGCACCAGCTCGCCGGAGGCCTCCACCACGTCTCCGAGGCGCAGGCGGCGTCGCAGACCAAGATGCTGCAGCTGATGGAACAGCGCCTCGCCGAGGTCTCGCGCGGCATGTCGGAAAGCCTGCACGGCACCGCCACCCGCACCGCCCGCTCGCTCGGCGAGTTGCAGCAGCGGCTCGAGACCATCGACAAGGCCCAGTCGAACATCGAGAAGCTCTCCGGCGACGTGCTGTCCTTGCAGGACATCCTGTCGAACAAGCAGACCCGCGGCGCCTTCGGCGAGATCCAGCTGAATGACATCGTCCGGAAGGCGATGCCTTCCGACGCCTACACGATGCAGGCGACGCTCTCGAACGGGCGGCGCGCCGACTGCCTGATCCACCTGCCGAACCCGCCGGGCCCGATCGTCATCGACTCGAAGTTCCCGCTCGAAGCCTATGAGGCGCTGCGCCGCGCCAGCAACAATTCCGAGCTGATCGAGGCGCAGCGCATGATGCGGATCGCCGTGCGCTCCCACATCAAGGCGATCGCCGAGCGCTATATCCTCACCGGCGAGACCGCCGACGGCGCGCTGATGTTCCTGCCCTCCGAGGCGGTCTATGCCGAGCTTCACGGGAACTTCCCCGAGCTTGTCCGCGAGGGCTTCGGCCTCAAGGTCTGGATCGTCTCGCCGACGACCTGCATGGCGACGCTGAACACGATGCGCGCGGTGCTGAAGGATGCGCGGATGCGCGAACAGGCCGGCGCGATTCGCACGACCCTGCGCCAGCTTCACCGCGACGTGGAACTCGTGGTGGAGCGGGTGGACAAGCTATCGGCGCATTTCAACCAGGCGCGGAGCGATCTCGACGGCATCTCGACGGCGGCCGAGCGCGCCGGCAAGCGCGCCGCGAAGCTCGACAATTTCGATTTCGAGGAACTGGCGCCCGATGCCGAGACGGCCCGCGTCGTGCCGCTGACGAAGCCGCAGGGCTGAGGCCCTCCGCGCCACACCGTGGCCACAAAACCCGGGTAATCCGGAACCAGCCACTCCGCGCTTCGGGTTGACGGCGGCGGTTGACGATTGCCGCAGCCGGGAAAGTGACGCCGAACCCGTCGGGGTGCCGTCATCGCGGAGGAGGCCCTGGCATAGCGGATCGGCGACCGGCAAAACCCCGCGGCGCAGAGGTCGCGACGCGGCGCCCGCCGGCAACGGTCGGCTGCGGGCCCGATCTGCCGTCGTGCGGGGATCGCCGCCACCCGGCCGCGCTCGGTCTGGCCTGTCTCATCGGCGCGCTCGCTCCGGCCGATCTCGATGCCCAGTCGTTCTGGGAGCAGACGCATCTCGTCGACATTCGCGCTGGCTCGGACCTGAGCCAGACCGCCCGCGACCTCGGGACCGGCGGTTATGAACTCTCGGATGGAACGCCGGTGGCGTTGCGGCCCTGGTACTACAGCCACTGGACGGATCTGCGCGCGACCATGCTGACGCAGGTCAACGACCATTTCGGCGTCTACTGGGGATTCGGCACCGGCGAGAAGGGCCGGAAATACACGATCGACCCGAGCCTCAAGATCGGCTTCATCGCGATCCAACCCTTGTCGAAGGATAGCGCGATCTCGATTTCGGCCACCACCATCCTCGGCGGAAGCCTGCGGGAAAAGGCGTGCGTCGCGGATTACGGGCAGATCGGCGGCGTGCAGCGCGTGAACTGCCGCCTTGCCGCCTCGCCCATGCCGCCGAGCGAGACGCTCGACCATCTGGTGGACCTCAAGCCGGGGGACCGGGTCAACGTGGTCCTACGTTACACGAT
>JBFKMA010000271.1:0-3242 GCA_041630175.1 Albidovulum sp. | reverse complement strand
GGCCATCCCTTCTCGTCGGCGATCCAGATCGTGGCCAAGGAAGTGCCGGATCCCCTGGGCACCGAGTTCGGCATGATCGCCGACGAAAGCGCCTACGGTCGCGACGTCACCGAATCGCTCAAGGACCTCGCCGAACGCATGGACATGCAGGACCTGCGCTTCCTCGCGGTGGCGGTGACGATCCAGCAGCAGTCGGGCGGCAACCTCGCCGAGATCCTCGACGGCCTTGCGAAGGTGATCCGGGCGCGCTTCCGGCTGTTCCGCCGGGTCCGCGCCATCACCGCCGAGGCGAAATGGTCCGGCGTGTTCTTGTCGGCCTTCCCGCTCGTCGTGCTCGCGGTGATCCAGGTCCTGAAGCCCGACTATTTCGACACGGTGAAGGACACCCCGGCCTTCGTTCCGGCGGCGCTCATCGTTTTCACCTTCCTCGTGGTCAACGTCATCTTCATGAAGATGATGGTGAACATCAAGGTCTGAGGGGGCCCGACACGCATGCTGACCGCACTCAACGACCGGCTCATCGAGCATCTGGGGCCGCTGGGCCCGCTCTTCGCCGTCGCCGTCCTCGGCATCCTGCTGATCGCGGCGGCGCTGCCGACAATCCTGAAAAAGCGCGCCGATCCCTATTCCAAGCTCCGCGAATCGGCCCACCCCGCCGGCGGCGCACGGGAACGCGGGCCGGCAGCCGAGAAGAAGTTGCTCCGCGCGAGCCGCGGCAGCGCCAAGCTCGACAAGTTCGCGACCTTCCTTGAACCCAAGACCGAGGAGGAGATGAGTTCGTCGCGGCTCAAGATGACCCGCGCGGGCTATCGCGGACGCGACGCGGTGCGCAAGTTCCACGCGATCCAGTTCCTGCTCGGCATCCTGTTCCTCGCTTTCGGCGTGCTCTATGCGATCGTGGTCTCGGCCACGGGCGAGATCACCACGACCACGCTGATCCTCTCCGTTCTCATGCCCGGCGCTGTCGGCTACTACCTGCCGAAATACTGGATCGAACGCCGCATCCAGACCCGCCAGCAGGAAATCCAGAACGGCTTTCCCGACGCGCTCGACATGCTGCTCGTCTGCGTCGAGGCCGGCCAGTCGCTCGACCAGGGCATCATCCGCGTGGCGAAGGAACTCAAGTCCGGCTACCCCGCGCTTGCCGAGGAATTCGAGACCGTCTCCCAGGAGATCAAGGCCGGCAAGGACAAGCCCTCGGTCCTGCGCGCCTTCTCCGAACGTTCAGGCGTGTCCGACGTCGCCTCCTTCGTGACGGTGATGATCCAGTCGCAGACCTTCGGCACCTCGATCGCCGAAGCCCTGCGCGTCTATGCGTCGGAAATGCGCGACAAGCGCGTGATGCGCGCCGAGGAAGCCGCGAACAAGCTGCCCACGAAGATGACGCTCGGCACGATGATGTTCACCGTGCCGCCGCTTCTCATCATCCTTGTGGGTCCCTCGCTTTACGATATGCTCCAGCTGTTCAAGAATTTCTCGATGTGAGGCCATGACGCCGCGTTTGCTCGGACTACTGGCCGGAATCGGCCTTCTGGCCGCCTGTCAGGGGGCCGACGGCCTGCCCGCGAAGGACGCCTCACCCTTCGCGCCGCACGGCACCGTGCGCGGCGAGGAAGCCGTCGACGGGCTCATCGTCGGTCACCGGCTGATGGCGGCCGATGAATACGAACTCGCGCTGAAGGCCTATTACCGCGCCGCGGCGGATCATGGCCTCACGGTCGACGTGCTTTCGGGCATCGGCTCGGCCAATCTCCATCTCGGCCGGCTCGGCCAGGCCGAGCGCGTCCTGCGCCGCGCCATCGAGGCGGACGAGACCTTCGTCCCGGCCTGGAACAATCTCGGCGTGGTGCTGATGGAGACGGGCGAGATCGGCGAAGCGAGCCGCGTCTTCCAGACCGCCTTCGCCCTGGATAGTGGCCAATCGGACGCCATCCGCGAGAATCTGCGCCTTTCGCTCGCAATGCTCGAGCAACCGTCCTATGATCCGCCCGATACAGGCGATTTCTCACTGGTGAGACGCGGGCACGGACAGTACCTGCTGCTCTCCAAACATTGAGGCACAAGAGCAGAGGACGCAGCAGATGCGCCACCCCATCCTGACTTCGCTGTGCATTGCGAGTGCAACGCTCCTGTCGGCCTGCGGGAACCAGACCGACGCCGACGTGAAACGCGCGATCGAAGACGTGAACGTGATCGACGAGAGCAACCTCAACGGCGTCATGCTCACCGTCGCCGACCCCAACGAGGCGGTCGCCTATTTTGCGCGGACCTCGAACCAGTATCCCGACCGGATCGACCTCAAGCGCGGGCTCGGCAAGTCGCTGATCCGCGCCAAGAAACCGACCGAGGCGGCGCTGGTCTGGAAGGCGATCACCGAAAGCGCAGAGGCCACCAACGCCGACCGCGTCTCCTATGCCGATGCGCTGATCCGCGCCAACGAATGGGCCAAGGCCGAAGCGGCGCTGAACGCGATCCCGCCGACCTACGAGACCTTCGACCGCTACCGGCTGGAGGCGATGGTCGCGGACGCCAACAAGAAGTGGACCAAGGCCGACAGCTTCTACGAGACCGCGCTCGGCCTGACGACGCGGCCCGCTGGCGTGATGAACAACTGGGGCTATTCGAAGCTGACCCGCGGCGATTTCGCGGGCGCGGAGAGGCTCTTCACCGAAGCGCTGGCCTACGACGCGTCCAACTTCACCACGAAGAACAACCTCGTCCTCGCCCGCTCGGCGCAGCGCAAGTATGACCTGCCGATCGTGTCGATGACCCAACAGGAGCAGGCCGAGTTGCTCTACACGGCCGCGCTGACGGCGATCAAGCAGGGCGACGTGACCATCGGCAAGGGGCTTCTGGAGGATGCGGTCGAAACCAGCCCGCGTCATTTCGAACAGGCCGCACGTGCGCTCGAGACGCTGAACGCCAGCGTGGTCAAGGGCTGACGGGATGCTCAATCCGTTCGACGGGCCGGAGGCGGCCGCGCTCGCCTACCGGGTGTTCCTGGCGCTCTGCCTGCCGGTCTGCGCCTGGGTCTGCTGGTCGGATCTGCGGACCATGAAGATCCCCAACAAGGCGGTTTTCGCGCTTCTCGCGATCTTCGCCGTCGCGGGGGTTCTGCTGTTCCCGCTCGACGCGTGGCTCTGGCGTTGGGTCAACTTCGCGGTCGTGCTGGCCCTCGGCTTCGTGCTGAACGCCGCGGCAAATGTCGGCGCCGGAGACGCGAAATTCGCCGCCGCCGCTGC
>JBFKMA010000270.1:0-3267 GCA_041630175.1 Albidovulum sp. | reverse complement strand
GCGGCGCTGGCGCGGGGCGGGCTCTTGACGCCGGCCGGCGCGAGCCTGTCGCCCTGGCTGACGGCGGCGCTGCTTTGCGGCGCCGGTGCCTACCAGTTCTCCGCGTTCAAGGCTGCCTGCCTCGCGAAATGCCGGATGCCGCTCACCTTCTTCATGCAGCATTGGCGGCCCGGCGCGCCCGCGGCCTTCGGCATGGGGCTGCGGCTCGGCGCGCTCTGTCTCGGCTGCTGCTGGGCGCTGATGGCGCTCGGCTTCGTCGGCGGCGTGATGAACCTGATCTGGATGGGGGCGGCGACGCTCTTCATGACCCTGGAAAAGCTGCCCGAGATCGGGCGGCACCTGACCCGGCCCGCGGGCTGGGCGCTGATCACCGCGGGGGGGCTGATGGCCGCCCGCGCCCTGCAACTCGTCTGACGGAGGAAAGACATGGCCAAGAGCTTGCCCGAATGGGCCATCAAGGGGGAACTGATCCTCAACTGCAACTGCACGGTCTTCTGCCCCTGCGTGGTCAGCCTCGGCGCGCATCCGCCGACCGAGGGCTACTGCATGGGCTGGGCCGGGGTCCGCATCGACACGGGCCATTACGACGGCGAAGACCTGTCGGGGCTGAATGTAGGGCTCCTGCTGGAGATCCCCGGCATGATGGGACGCGGCAACTGGAAGGCGGCGGCCTATATCGACGAGCGCGCCACGGACAAGGCCTATGACGGGCTTCTCAAGGTCTTCACCGGGCAGGCGCGCGGCACGACCGGGCTCTTCAAGGTGCTGGTCAGCGAGTTCCTCGGCGCCGAACGCGCGCCCGTGGTGTTCGAGACCGAGGGCAAGACCCGCCGGCTGATGGTCGGCCGCGCGATCAAGGGCGAGGTCGCGCCGGTGCCGGGCAAGGACGGCGAGGATATCGTGATCTCCAACACCGAATACTGGATGGGGCCGGACATCACCGTCGCCAAGGCGAGCCAGGGAAGGGTGCGCGCCTTCGGCCGGGTCTGGGATTTCGACGGCCGCTCGGCCGAGATCTGCCAGATCGACTGGCACGGGCCGAACTGAGCCGGGCGGGGGCATCCGATGACTGTCATCACTTCCTCGCGCCGCGTGCGGCGCACACCCTTCACGCCCGGCGTCGAAGCCGCCGGGGTCACGAGCTACACGGTCTACAACCACATGCTGCTGCCGGCGCAGTTCGGCGGCTTCGTCGAGGACTACCACCACCTGAAGCGCCATGTTCAGGTCTGGGACGTGGCCTGCGAGCGGCAGGTCAGCGTCAGGGGGCCGGATGCGCTTCGCCTGATGACGCTGATCAGCCCGCGCGACCTCAGCAAGATGGCGGACGACCAGTGCTATTACATCCCGGTCGTCGACCGGAACGGCGGCTTGCTGAACGATCCCGTCGCGGTGAAGGTCGCGCCGGATCACTACTGGATCTCGATCGCCGACAGCGATTACCTGCAATACGTGCTCGGCGTCGCCGATGCGCTCGGGCTCGATGTTGCGGTCGACGAACCGGATGTCTCGCCGCTGGCGGTTCAGGGGCCGAAGGCCGACGATCTGATGGCGCGGGTTTTCGGCGACGCGGTCCGCGAGATCCGCTTCTTCCGCTACAAGCGGCTCGCCTTCGAGGGCCGCGAGATGATCGTCGCCCGGTCGGGCTATTCCAAGCAGGGCGGGTTCGAGATCTATGTGGATCACTGGGACTACGGCATGCCGCTCTGGGAGGCGCTGTTCGCGGCCGGAGAGGACCTCCATGTCCGCGCCGGCTGCCCGAACCTGATCGAGCGGATCGAGGGCGGGCTTCTGTCCTTCGGCAACGACATGACGCGCGAAAACACGCCGTTCGAGGCTGGCCTGGGGAAATATGTCAACTCGCCCGCCGACTATATCGGCAAGGCCGGTCTGGCCGCCCGCCCGGCCGAAAGGATGATCCGCCCCGTGGCGATCGAGGGCGATCTGCCGCGCTGCGACCGGCTCTGGCATGTCTATGCCGATGGTGCGAAAGTTGGACAGGTGACGAGCGCCAAGTACAGCCCCGATTTCAGAACCAACGTGGCTATCGGCATGATCGACCAAAGCCACTGGGATGCGGGCACGAAAGTGGAAGTCGAGACGCAGGACGGCATGCGGGATGCCGTCGTGCAGGCTAAATTCTGGATCTGAGAAAGGTGGGACGATGATCAATGCGCTGGTTGTGACCAAGGACGAGGAGAGCGGCAAGACAAGCGCTTCGGTCCAGGCGATCGAGGAAAGCCGGCTGCCCGACAGCGAGGTCCTCGTTGCGGTCGAATACTCGACGGTGAACTACAAGGACGGGCTCTGCATCGGGCCGGGTGGCGGGCTGGTGCGGAACTATCCGCACGTGCCGGGGATCGACTTTTCGGGCACGGTCGAGAAATCCTCCGATCCCCGCTACAAGCCCGGCGACAAGGTGGTGCTGACCGGCTGGCGCGTCGGCGAGGCGCATTGGGGCGGCTATGCCCAGAAGGCCAGCGTGCGGGCCGATTGGCTGGTGCCGCTGCCGAAGGGGCTGACCACGCGTCAGGCGATGGCGGTGGGCACCGCCGGCCTGACCGCGATGCTGGCGGTGATGGCGCTCGAGGATCACGGGCTTCAGACCGGCCACGGCCCGGTGCTCGTGACCGGCGCGGCCGGCGGTGTCGGCTCGGTCGCGACCGCGATCCTCGCCAAGCTCGGCCATGACGTCGCCGCGGTGACCGGCCGTCCCGAAACTGCCGACTACCTGAAGAGCCTCGGCGCGACGCAGATCGTCGCGCGCGAGGAGCTGACCGAGGTCACGAGGAAGCCGCTTGAGGGCGAGGCCTGGGCCGGCTGCGTCGACGCGGTCGCGGGCGCGATGCTCGGCCGGGTGCTGAAGCAGATGAAATACGGCACCTCGGTCGCCGCGGTGGGGCTTGCCGGCGGCGCGGTGATCGACGGCGCGCTGATCACGCCGTTCATCCTGCGCGGCGTCAACCTCCTTGGCATCGACTCGGTGATGCAGCCCTACGCGAACCGGGTTCGCGCCTGGGAGCGGATCGCGAAGGATCTGCCGATGGACAAGCTCGACGCGATGGTCCAGCCCGCGACGCTGTCGGACCTGCCGCAGCTTGGCCGCGACATCCTCAAGGGCCAGGTGAAGGGCCGCGTCGTCGTCGACGTCAACGCCTGATCAGGTCGAAGGTGTTTGGCCAGAGCGTTTATTCGAACGGCAGGCCGACGTAATTTTCCGCCAGCGCCTTTGCCGCCGCTTGCGACGAGGCAACATAATCCAGTTCG
>JBFKMA010000269.1:0-3279 GCA_041630175.1 Albidovulum sp. | reverse complement strand
GCCGCCGCTCGCGGTGATGGTGATGCGCTCGACGGCAGGCATCTCCTCGCCGACCAGCGCCTGGAAGACGGCGGAATGCTCGCTGTCCACAGGCAGGATGCGGGCGCCGTGACGGCACGCCTCGGCCATCAAGAGCGGGCCGGCGGTGACGAGGCTCTCCTTGTTGGCGAGCGCCAGCGTCCCGCCATGCGAGAGCGCCCGGAAACCCGGCGCGAGGCCGGCCGCGCCAACGATGCCCGACATGATCCACTCGGCCGGCCGGTCGGCCGCCTCGAGCAGCGCCGCGGGACCGGCGGCGCATGCGATGCCGGAGCCGGCGAGCGCCTCGCGCAGATCGGGCAAGCAGCCTTCATCGGCGACGACCGCGATCTCGGCGCGGAGCGCGCGGGCCTGCTCGGCCAGCCGCCTTGCATTGCGCCCGCCGGTCAGCGCGACCGTGCGATAGGCCGCAGGCCCGCCCTGCCGCATCAGGAGATCGAAGGTGCTTTCGCCGATCGACCCGGTGGCGCCGAAGACCGAGACGCTGCGCATGCGTCAGAACCTGACCACGGGCACGTCGACGATCTGCGCCACGAGAAGCATGAAGAGCGCCGCCCCCAGAAGCCCGTCGAAGCGGTCCATCAGCCCGCCGTGACCGGGAATGAGGCTCGAGGAATCCTTGATCCCCGCCCGCCGCTTGATCGCGCTTTCGGCGATGTCGCCGAGCTGCGAGGAAAACGCCAGAAGCGCCGAGATCCACAGAAGGTCGATGCCGGCGGTCGAAATGGCGAGGAAGACCCCGCCCACCACGGCCGCCGCGATCCAGCCCGCCACCGTGCCCGACCAGGTCTTCTTGGGGCTGATGCGCGGCCAGAACTTCGGCCCGCCGATGATCCGACCGGCGAAGTAGCCGGCAATGTCGGTCACCACGACGACGAGGATCAGCCACATCAGCCAAAGCATCCCGTAGCCTTCGCGGAAGGCCACGAGCCCGTAGCAGGCGACCATGATCAGCGCCGAATAGACGACGAATTCCAGCCGCATCGGCCGGCCCGGGCGCAGGAGCCCGAACAGCGACGGCACGACCAGGAGCGGCAGCAGGAACGGATCGCGCTGTATCAACACCACGGCAAGCGCGACCGCGGCCAGGATTTCCAGCAGCGCCGCTTCGGCGCCGCGGCCGGGATCGGTCATCGTCGCAAGCTCCCAGATCATGAGCGAGGCCGCCACGATGGCCAGGGTCATGAACCACGGCCCGCCAAGCCAGACCAGCACGAGCCCGCCCACCGCCATGCCGGCGCCCGAGATCAGGCGCGGCGCGAGGTCGCCCCATTTGCCGGACGCATCGCTCATGCCGTCAGCGCGCCGCCGTAGCGCCGTTCCCGGCGGGCGAAGCGGGTCAGGATCGCCTCGAGTTCGGCCGGCGTGAAGTCGGGCCAGAGCGTATCGGTGAATTCGTATTCGGCATAGGCCGATTGCCAGAGCAGGTAGTTCGAGATCCGCGTCTCGCCCGACGTGCGGATCACGAGGTCGGGATCGGGAAGGTCATGGGTATCGAGCCGCTGCGCGAACGCCTTCTCGTCCACCGCGTCGGCGGCGATACGGCCGGCGGCGACATCCTCGGCAAGCTTGCGCGCCGCACGCGCGAGCTCATCCCGGCCGCCATAGTTGATCGCGACGGTGAGGTGCAGCCGGTCGTTGCCGCTGGTGCGTTCCTCGATCCCGGCCATCAGCTTCTGCAGCTTCTTGTCGAGCCGCTCGCGCCCGCCAATGAACCTGAGCCGCACGCCCTCGGCCGAGAGCCGCTCGGCCTCGGACTGGATGTAGCGGGCGAAGATCGTCATCAGGCCGATGACCTCCTCGGTCGAGCGCTTCCAGTTCTCGGTCGAGAAGGCGTAAAGCGTGAGATAGCGGATGCCGAGCCCCGGCGCGGCCTCGACGATTCCGCGCACCCGCTCGGCGCCGCGGCGGTGACCGACGAGGCGCGGCCAGCCGCGGTTCGTGGCCCAACGGCCGTTGCCGTCCATGATGATGGCCACATGCGACGGCACGCTGCCCGTGATGTCCTTCGCGGCCATCGGCCCTGCCCTTTCCGCCCCATGCAGGTCCTCAGACCTGCATGATCTCCGCCTGTTTCTCTTCGAGCGCCTTGTCGACCGCGGCGATGTGCTTGTCGGTCATGGCCTGGACCTCGTCGTGCCAGAATTTCTGGTCGTCCTCGCTCATCCCGTCGCCCTTGGCCTTCTTGATCTGATCCATGCCGTCGCGGCGCACGTTGCGGATCGCGACGCGGGCGCTTTCGGCATATTGCGCGGCGACCTTGGTCAGCTCGCGCCGGCGTTCCTCGTTCAGCTCCGGGATCGGCAGCATGATGATCGTGCCGTTGAGCTGCGGGTTGATGCCGAGCCCGCTGTCGCGGATCGCCTTCTCGACCTTCGACACCAGCGCCTTGTCCCAGACGTTGACCGTGACCATGCGCGGCTCGGGCACGTTGATCGTGCCGACCTGGTTGATCGGCGTCAGCGCGCCGTAGGCGTCGACCATCACCGGCTCGACCATCGAGGCCGAGGCGCGGCCGGTACGCAGGCTCGCGAATTCGTGGCGCAGCGCGGTCATCGCGCCATCCATGCGACGCTCAAGGTCGTCGACGTCAATCTCGATGTCATCGGACATGGGGTGTTCCGTCTAATTAATCGTCAGTCAGGTCGCTGCGCCCTTTTACCCGGTGGGCGCAGATAAAGATATAGGATCAGGCGGCGACCAGAGTATAGGTCCCGTCGCCGGCAAGAATACCGCGGAAGCCGCCCGGCTCGTCGAGCGAAAAGACAATGATCGGCAAGTGGTTGTCACGCGCGAGCGCGATCGCCGAGGCGTCCATCACGCCGAGATGCTTCTGCAGCACCTCGTCGTAGCTGACCCGGTCGTAACGCTTGGCGTCGGCGTGTTTCTTGGGGTCCTTGTCGTAGACCCCGTCCACCTTGGTGCCCTTGAAGATCGCCTGGCAGGCCATCTCGTTGGCGCGGAGCGTCGCGGCGGTGTCGGTCGTGAAATAGGGATTGCCGGTGCCGGCGGCGAAGATGCAGACCCGCTTCTTCTCGAGATGGCGCACGGCGCGGCGGCGGATATAGGGTTCGCAGACCTGGTCCATCGGGATCGCCGAGATCACCCGCGTATGGATGCCGAGCGCCTCGAGCGCCGCCTGCATCGCGAGCGCGTTCATCACGGTCGCGAGCATCCCCATATAGTCGGCCGTGGTCCGCTCCATCCCCTGCGCCGAGCCCTGCAGGCCCCGGAAGAGGT
>JBFKMA010000268.1:0-3323 GCA_041630175.1 Albidovulum sp. | reverse complement strand
GGCGAAGCGCGAGACCGACACGATGGACACGTTCGTGGACAGCTCGTGGTATTTCGCCCGCTTCACCGCGCCGCGTGCCAAGACGCCGACCGACCTCGAGGACGCCGGCTACTGGATGAATGTCGACCAGTATATCGGCGGCATCGAGCATGCGATCCTGCACCTGCTCTATTCGCGGTTCTTCGCCCGCGCGATGCATCTGACCGGCCATCTGCCGGCGAAGGCGACCGAGCCCTTCAACGCGCTCTTCACGCAAGGCATGGTCACCCACGAGACCTATTCGAGCCGCAACAAGGACGGCCGCCCGGTCTGGCACCTGCCCGAGGAGGTGATCCGCGACGCCGCGGGCGCGCGGCTCAAGGACGGCACGCCGGTGCAGATCGGCCCGGTCATCAAGATGTCGAAGTCGAAGAAGAACGTCGTCGACCCGATGGACATCATCGCCCGCTACGGCGCCGACACCGCGCGCTGGTTCGTGATGTCCGACAGCCCTCCGGAACGCGACGTGGAATGGACCGCGGCCGGGGCCGATGCCACGCAGAAGCACCTCGCCCGGGTCTGGCGCCTCGCCTCCGAGGTCAACACCCGCGGCGCCGGCGATGCGTCGCAGGACGAAGCGCTCCTGAAGGCGATGCACCGCACCATCGCCGACGTCACCGCGGGGATCGAGGGCTTCGCCTTCAACAAGGCGGTGGCGAAACTCTACGAGTTCACCAACACCTTCTCGAAATCCGACGCCTCGGCGGGCGCGAAGCGCAGCGCGATGCTGGTGCTCGCGCAGTTGATGTCGCCGATGGTGCCGCACCTGGCCGAGGACGTCTGGGCGATGCTCGGGGGCGAGGGGCTGGTGGCCGAGGCGCCGTGGCCCAAGGCCGATCCGGCAATGCTGGCCGAGGACAACGTGACGCTGCCGATCCAGATCAACGGCAAGCGCCGCGCGGAGATCAGCGTGCCGAAGGAGATGCCCGCCGCCGAGGTTGAAAAGATCGTGCTTGCCGACGAAGCTGTGATCCGGGCGCTGGCCGGGGCCGCGCCGAAGAAGCTCATCGTGGTGCCGGGCCGGATCGTGAATGTCGTCGTCTGAGCGCAGAGCAATCCTGGTCGGTCTGGCGGCCCTGCCGCTGGCGGCCTGCGGCTTCGCGCCGGCCTACGGGCCGGGCGGCGCGGCGGCGGGGCTTCTCGACCGGGTGACGGTCGACAGCCCGGCCGACAAGGACGCCTTCGACCTCGTCGACCGGCTCGAGGAGCGGCTCGGCCGCGCCCGCGACCCCGACTTCCACCTCTCCTACAGGATCGAGACCCGGACCGAGGGCCAGGCCATCGCCCAGGACAACCGCATTAACCGCTACCAGGTGATCGGAAGTGCCGCCTTCACGCTCCATGATGCGGCGACGGATGCGGTCCTGACCTCGGGCCGGGCGTCGGGGTTCACGGCCTATTCCGCCTTCGGCACCTCGGTCGCCGCTTCCGCCTCCGAAGCCGATGCCCGCACCCGGCTGATGCGGATTCTCGCCGACGGGATCGTGACCCAGCTGATCGCGACGGCGGAGGAGTGGAACCGGCCGTGAAACTCTCTGGCGCCGCCGCGACCCGCTACTTCGCCCGGCCCGAACCGGACCGCGCCGGGCTGCTGATCTTCGGTGCCGACGCGATGCGGGTGGCGCTGCGGCGCCAGGAGGTGATCGCGGCGCTGATCGGCCCCGAGGGCGAGGCCGAGATGCGGCTGACGCGCATTCCCGCCGCCGATGTCAGGAAGGATCCCGCGCTGGTCGCCGATGCGCTGAAGGCGCAGGGCTTCTTTCCCGGCCCGCGCGTGGCCTTCGTCGAGGACGCCACCGACACGCTCGCCCCGGTCCTGAAATCCGCGCTGGCCGAGTGGCAGCCCGGCGACGCGGCGCTGGTCGTCACCGCCGGCACGCTCAACAAGGCCTCGGCGCTGAAGAAGGCGTTCGAGGACCACCCCAACGCCTATGCCGCCGGCATCTACGACGACCCGCCGAGCCGCGAGGAGATCGAGGCGGTGCTGTCGAAGGCCGGCCTCACGGAGATCGGCCGCGAGGCGATGACCGATCTTCTCGCGCTGGCCCGCGATCTCGATCCCGGCGACTTCCGCCAGACGGTGGAGAAGATCGCGCTCTACAAGTTCGGCGACGCGACACCGCTGACGCCGGCCGAGGTCGCCGCCTGCGCGCCCGCCACGATCGAGGCCGGGGTCGACGACATCCTCCATGCCGTCGCGGAATCGCGCGCGGCGGAGGTCGGCCCCCTGATGCGCCGGCTGGAGGGGCAGGGGGTGAACCCGGTTACGCTCTCGATCGCCGCGATGCGCCATTTCCGCGCGCTGCACATCGCGGCCTCCGCACCCGGCGGCCCGGCCGAGGGCATCGCCCGGATGCGCCCGCCGATCTTCGGGCCGCGCCGCGACCGGATGCTCCGGCAGGCGCAGTCCTGGGGGATGCACCGGCTGGAGACCGCGCTCGGCCTTCTCACCGATACCGACCTGACGCTGCGCTCGTCGTCGCGCGCGCCGGCGATGGCGGTGATGGAACGCGCGCTGATCCGGCTGGCGATGCTGAACCGGCGCTGAGCTGGCGCGCGGGGGGTCTTGCACCTTCCGCCCCCGCATGGCTCCATGACAGGCGAGGGGAGAGCCAGCGCATGTATACAGTGATCGGAACCGTCAGCAGCCGCGCCGCGCGGGTCCTGTGGATGCTGGAGGAACTGGGCGTCCCCTACGACCATATCGCCGCGCCGCCGCGTTCGGAGGGCGTCACCGCCTTCAACCCCGCCGGCAAGGTGCCGGTGCTGATCGAGGACGGCACGCCGATCACCGATTCCACCGCGATCATCCAGTACCTCGCCGACAAGCACGGCCATCTCACCTATCCGGCCGGCACGCTCGACCGCGCCCGGCAGGATAGCCTGACGCAGTTCCTCCTGGACGAGTTCGACGCCAATCTGTGGACCGCGGCGCGCCACAGCTTCGTGCTGCCCGAGGAACTGCGCCACGCCGCGATCAAGAACACGCTGCGATGGGAATTCGAGCGCTCGCAGAAGACCCTTGTCCACCGCATGGGCGAAGGGCCGTTCCTGATGGGCGAGGTGATGACGGTGCCCGACATCATCCTCACCCATTGCGGCAACTGGGCGCTCAACGCCCGGTTCCCGATCGTCGAGCACCGGCTGACCGAGTATCTCGAGCGCATGCAGGCGCGCCCCGCCTACCGTCGGGCCGTGGCGCGCTAAGCCGATCGGGCCGCCTTACGGGCAGGCCGCGACGTAGCGGTTGCCGAGATTGTCCTGATAGACGCAGTCGCCGGGCT
>JBFKMA010000267.1:0-3330 GCA_041630175.1 Albidovulum sp. | reverse complement strand
GAGGAAGAACGACCGGTCGACGAGCCGCGAGGCGAGCGCGGTCGACAGCGACACCGCCGTCATCACCGCGAGCCCGGTCTCCCAGTCGCCGGTCAGTTCGAAGACGATGAGCGTGGTCGAGATCGGCGCGCCCAGCACCGCTGCGGCCACCGCGCCCATGCCGGCCAGCGCATAGACCGTCTCGGCGCCCGAGACCTCCGGCATCACGCCGGTAGCAATCAGCCCGAAGGCGAGTCCGGTCAGCGAACCGACGACCAGCGCCGGCGAGAACATGCCCCCGCCCATGCGCCCGCCCAGCGTCACCGCCACCGCGACGACCTTCACGACCGCGTAGAGCACCGCCGCGCCGAGCCCGATCTGCCCGGTCAGCGCCGCCGAGGTCGTCTCGTAACCGACGCCGATGATATGCGGGAACGGGATCGCGATGGCGCCCAGCACCGCGCCGGCCAGCATCGGGCGCAGCCAGCGCGGGATCCCGGTGCGCCGCTGCACGAGGTTGCCGACATCCTCCGCGACGATCACCGCCCGCATCAGCGCCGCCGCGACGAGACCCGAGACGAGGCCGAGGAGCAGGAAGGCCGGCAATTCGGCGTAGAAGGCGAGCCCGCCTTCGGCCGGCAGCATGAATTCCGTGACCCCGCCGAATTCCAGCCGGTTGATCACCGTGCCCGCGACCGAGGCGATGGCGATCGGCGCGAAGGCATGGACCGCGAAATGCCTGAGCACCACTTCGAGCGCGAAGATCGCCCCGGCGATCGGCGCGTTGAAACTCGCCGAGACCGCGGCGGCCACTGCGCAGCCGAGCAGGTCGCGCCCGGTGATGCCGTTCGCGTTGATGCGGTTCGACACCCAGGTCGAGATCACCGCGGCGAGGTGCACGACCGGCCCCTCGCGCCCCGACGACCCGCCCGAGCCGAGCGTGATCAGCGAGGCCGCCGCCGAGGCGAGGCCCGCGCGCCGTTCCACCCTGCCCTCGTTGAGCGCCGCGCCCTCGATCACGTCGGCGACCGCGCGCACCCGCCCGTCCGGCGTGAAGCGGTCGAGGATCAGACCCACCACCAGCCCGCCGCCGATCGGGATGACCAGCACCCACCACCACGGCAGCCCCCCCGCCACCGAGGCGAGCATCAGATCGTCGCTGCCGTAGAGAAAGGTCTGGAGCGCCGAGATCCCCTTGCGGAAAAAGAGCGCCGCCGTCCCGGCCGCGACGCCGATGACCAGCGCGATGAACCAGAACTGGATCTGGCTCGGCCCCCGTTCGCGCATGGCCCTGAACGCCCGCCGGGCCTCGCCGCGGCTGGCCGCCAAGGCGCGGATCGCAGGGTTCCGGCGCTTCCTGTCCATGTGGCACTTTTCCGCGAGCCGTCTGTCTCAGGGCTTCCCCGGACCGCCCGCTTGGCCTAGGGTCCCCGCGCCCGCGCCCCGAGGATTTCATGCCCCACGACACCGCGCTTGCCGAACTTGCAACCTTCTTAGGAGATCGCCTCGCGCGGTCCAAGTCCGAACGCGCCAGCCACGGCGCGAACGAGACCTGGTTTCCCGTGACGCCGCCCGACGCCGTCGCCTATCCCGAGACCACCGAGGAGGTCGCCCGCATCGTCGAGACCTGCGCGCGCCTTGGCTGCCCGGTCACGGCTTGGGGCACCGGCACCTCGCTCGAAGGCCATGCGCTGGCCGCGCGGGGCGGCATCAGCCTCGACATGGCCCGCATGAACCGCGTCCTCGCCGTCAGGCCCGAGGACATGCAGGCCGTCGTCCAGCCCGGCGTAACGCGCGAGGCGCTGAATACCGAGCTGCGCGCCACCGGCCTCATGTTCCCCGTCGATCCCGGCGCCGACGCCTCGCTGGGCGGCATGGCCGCGACGCGGGCCTCGGGCACCACGGCGGTGCGCTACGGCACGATGCGCGACAACGTCATGGCGCTCGAGGTCGTGCTGGCCGACGGGCGCGTGATCCGCACCGGATCGGGCGCGCGCAAGTCCTCGGCCGGCTATGACCTGACCGGGCTCTTCGTCGGCTCCGAAGGCACGCTCGGCATCATCACCGAGCTGACCCTGAAGCTCCACGGCCAGCCCGAGGCGATCTCCGCCGCCGTCTGCGCCTTCGACGACTTCTCGGCCGCGGTCGAGACGGTGATCGCGACGATCCAGATGGGCATCAGGGTGGCGCGGATCGAATTCGTGGATGAGACCACCGCGGCGATCTTCAACGCCGCGAACGGCACCACGCTCCCCGAGAAGCCGCACCTGATGGTCGAGTTCCACGGCTCGGAAAGCTCCGCCGCCGAGGACGCCAAGCGCTTTGGCGAGGTCGTGGCCGGGATGGGCGGCGCGCATTTCGACTGGGCGACGACCACCGAGGACCGCAACCGCCTCTGGAAGATGCGCCACGGCGCCTACCCGGCCTGCATCGCCTCGCGCCCCGGCTCGATGGGGCTCGTCACCGACATCTGCGTGCCGATCTCGCGGCTCGCCGAGGCTGTGCGGGAGACGCGCGCGGACATCGCCGCCTCGGGCATCCCCGGCCCGATCCTCGGCCATGTCGGCGACGGCAATTTCCACGCGATCCTGCTGATTGAGCGTGACAACGACGACGAACTGAAGACCGCCAAGGCGCTTGCCCGCCGCATGGCCGAACGCGCGCTGAGGCTCGGCGGGACGATCACCGGAGAGCACGGCGTGGGCATGGGAAAGAAGGACCTGATGGAACTGGAGCACGGTGCGGGCTGGGAGGTCATGGCGCGGATCAAGCGGGCGCTCGACCCCGACGGGATCCTCAATCCAGGCAAAATCGTCGAGGTCTCGCAATGAGCATTGCCGCCCCCGACGCCTTCCCCCGCGCCTTCACGAACGCCTGGTCGATGCGCGACGCCCGCGCCATGGCCGCGCTCTTCGCCGAGGATGCCGATTTCCTGACGCTGACCGGCCAGTGGGCCGAGGGCCGCAAGGCCATCGCCGAGACCGTCGCGGGCGAGATGGCCGGCGCCTTCGCGCGGGCGAAGCTCGTGACCGGCCGCACCAAGATGCGCGACCTCGCGCCGGGTGTGGCGCAGGTCATGCAGCGTTTCGTGCTGTCGGGCATCCTCCATGCCGACGGCTCGGACGCCGGCCGCGTCGGCGCGGTCCTCTCGGCGGTGCTGGTCGAGCGGCCCGGCGGCTGGACCGTCGCCGCGGCGCAGTTCACCGCCGAGGGCTGACGGTCGGACGCAGCCCCGGCCCTTCGCTCTCGCTACGGGCGTTCGGCGCTGACGATCTTCCACTGGAAGATCGTCCGGGCGCGCCTCACCCCTCGATCTTGGTAAGATCGGCGACCGACAGACAGATCGTGCGG
>JBFKMA010000266.1:0-3379 GCA_041630175.1 Albidovulum sp. | reverse complement strand
GGCTCGGCCTCGGCGCGCACGGTGTCGAAACTCGGCGGCGCGGCTTCGGCGGCCTCGACCGCGGGTTCCGGCGTCGCGGCCTCGGGCGCGGCGGGTTCGGCCTCGGGCACCGCCGCCGCCGTCCCGCCCTCCTCGGCGACAGGCTCGCCGCCGCGCCCGGCAATCAGGTAGAGCGCCAGCGCGCCGAGGATCAGCCCGGCGACCGCCCCGCCGATCCATTTCAGCGCCGCACCTTGCGGTGCCCGCCCTGCCGTCTTGTCCGCCATGAAATTCCCCTTGGTCGCGCGTTCGTTCCGTCGCGCTTGAGCGACCATAGCAACGCCGTTATCAGGGGTCAAAGGAACCCTGCGCGAGGCCGCCATGACCCCTACCCGCAAATCCGTCTGCGTCTATTGCGGCTCCCGTCCCGGCCGCCTTCCCGCCTATGCCGAGGCGGCGCGGCAGGCCGGCACGATGCTCGCGGCCAATGGCTGGCGGCTGGTCTACGGCGCCGGCGATGTCGGGCTGATGGGCGAGGTCGCGCGCGCCGCGCAGGCGGCGGGCGCGGAGACCTTCGGCGTGATTCCGGTCCATCTCATGAATCTCGAGGTCGGCAAGCGCGACCTCTCGACCCTCGTCGTCACCGAGACGATGCACGAACGCAAGAAGGTCATGATCATGAATGCCGACGCGGTCGTGGTCCTGCCCGGCGGCGGCGGCTCGCTCGACGAGTTCTTCGAGGCGCTGACCTGGCGCCAGCTCGGGCTGCACGAAAAGCCGATCGTGCTTCTGAACGTCGACGGCTACTGGGACCCGCTCCTTGCGGTGATCGACCGGATCGTCGCCGAGGGCTTCGCCGACGCCTCGCTGCGCGGCTTCGTCGGCGTGGCGGCCGACGTGCCGGCGCTCGAGGCGCTCCTGCGCCGCAGCCTCGGCTGACCGCCCCGGATCAGCCCGCCACCGGCAGCGCGCGGCGCCGCCGCTCCTGCCTGAGAACGCTCAGCGAATAAACCGCGAGCGCGGCCCAGATCAGCGGGAAGGCGATCATGTGCCATTGCGTCACCGGCTCGGCGAAGATCAGCGCCGCGACGGTGAATTGCAGCGTCGGGTTGAGGTATTGCACGAGCCCCACCGTGGCCATCCGCACCCTTTTGGTCGCGTAGGAAAACAGCATCAGCGGCCCGCCGGTGATGACGCCGGAAAAGGCCAGCATCAGGGTGTCGCGCCAGCCCTGCCCGAAGGCGCCGCCGCCCGCACCCCAGCGCCCCGAATGCACGCCCCAGAGCCAGATGAGCGCGACCGGAGCGAGCAGGCAGACCTCGGCCGCGACCGAGACCACCGGCCCGGCCGCGATCTGGCGCTTCAGAAGTCCGTAGGTTCCGAAGGTGCCCGCCAGCACCAGCGCGATCCAGGGCGCCGCGCCGAGGCCGACCGTCAGCACCAGCACCGCCACTCCGGCGAGCGCCACCGCCAGCCACTGGCCGGCGCTCAGCCCCTCGCGGAAGACGAAGAGCCCGATCATCACCGCCACCAGCGGAAAGATGTAGTAGCCGAGCGAAGCCTCGATCGCGTGGCCGGTCTGGATCGACCAGATGAACAGGAACCAGTTGGCCGAGATCATCACCGCCGCCGCCGCCACCATCGCGACGCTTCGGCTTGCGACGAGGCCCGGCAAGAGCCGCAACCGGCCCTGCACCGTCAGCACCACGACGAAGAACACCAGCGACCAGAGCGTGCGATGGGCCAGCACCTCGGGCGCCGGCACATGGGCGATGGCCTTGTAATAGAGCCCCGACAGCCCCCAGACCGTGCAGGCCAGCACCATCGCCAGCACGCCCTTCCGCGCCTCGCTCATGCCGCGATCTCCACCACCGTGATCTCGGGAACGACGCCGAGGCGCACCGGCAGGATCGAGCAGCCGATCCCGCCCGAGACGACGAGGTCACGGCCGCCCTCGCGGACATGGCCGTAGGCGTAGCGGTTGCCGTATTTCGACGGCACGACGGGCGAGTAGCCGAAGAATCTCACCTGGCCGCCATGGGTATGGCCCGAAAGCGTCAGCGCCACCCGGTCGGGGACCTCGGGGAAGATGTCGGGCTCGTGCGCGAGCAGGATCGCGGGCGCGTCGTCTGTGAGCCTGGCGAGCGTTGCCGGCAGGTCGTGAAGCCCGCGGAAGCTCCGGTTGCCCTCACCGATCGCGAGCTGATCGTCGAGCCCGGCAAGCCAGAACGGCCCGGCGGGCGTGCCCTCGCCCAGCTTCACCGCGTCGTTCTGCAAAACCGGGATGCCGGCCGCGCGGAGCGCTTCGGCGATCCGGTTCGGCCCGCCGCCCCGCGCCTGAGCGGCCCTGTCGTGCCACCAGTCGTGATTGCCGAGGACGGCATGGACGCCCAGGGGCGCCCGGAGCCCGGCAAGGACCCGTGCGGTGGCCTCCATCGACACCTTCTTGGTGACGAAGCGGTGCCCCGCCTCCAGATCGCCGAGAATGACGACGAGATCGGCGCCGAGCGCGTTGGTCCGCGCGACGATCCGTTCGAGCCGCTTCAGGGGCACGAAGGGCTCGCACATGTGCAGGTCGGCGAGGACGGCGATCTTCAGCGGCCCGCCGGTCCAGCCCGCAGGCGCGATCCGCCGCCGCTTCACCCGCAGCCGCAATGCAGGCTCGATGAAGAATCCGTAGGCGGATACGAAAAGGCCTGCCAGGAACGCCCCCAGCAGGCCCTTCAATATGCCGCGTCGCGAGATCACCTCAGAGGCGCGAGGCGACGTTTTCCCAGTTCACGAGCTTGTCGAGGAAGTTCGTGAGATAGGCCGGGCGCTTGTTGCGGAAGTCGATGTAGTAGGAATGCTCCCACACGTCGCAACCCAGGAGCGCGGTCTGGCCGAAGCACAGGGGATTGACGCCGTTCTCGGTCTTGGTGACCTTGAGCGCGCCGTCCTTGTCCTTGACGAGCCAGCACCAGCCCGAGCCGAACTGGCCGGCGCCGGCGGCGGCGAAGTCTTCCTTGAACTTCTCGACCGAACCGAAGGCGTCCTTGATCGCCTTTTCCAGCTCGCCCGGCATCTTGTCGCCCTTCGGCCCCATCATTTCCCAGAACTGCATGTGATTCCAATGCTGGGACGCGTTGTTGAAGATGCCGTTCTGCGCGACCGCACCGGCCTGGTAGGTGCCGGTGATGATCTCCTCGAGCGACTTGCCCTCCCACTCGGTCCCGGCGATCAGCTTGTTGCCGTTGTCGACATAGGCCTTGTGGTGCAGGTCGTGGTGATATTCGAGCGTCTCCTTCGACATGCCGAGCGAAGCGAGCGCATCGTGGGCATAGGGAAGATCGGGAAGTGTGAAGGCCATGATCCTGTTCCTTTCGCGCGGAAATTTTGCTGTTCAGTTAAAACGCCTTCG
>JBFKMA010000265.1:0-3418 GCA_041630175.1 Albidovulum sp. | reverse complement strand
GGCGAGGTAGTTCACGATGCGCATGTCGAAGTCCTCGCCGCCGAGGAACGTGTCGCCGTTCGTCGACTTCACCTCGAAGAGGCCGTCGTCGATCTCGAGAATGGTGATATCGAAGGTGCCGCCGCCGAGGTCATAGACCGCGATGGTCTTGGTTTCCTTCTTGTCGAGCCCGTAGGCCAGCGCCGCCGCGGTCGGTTCGTTGATGATCCGCAGCACTTCGAGACCGGCGATCTTGCCCGCATCCTTGGTCGCCTGACGCTGGGCGTCGTTGAAATAGGCCGGAACGGTGATGACCGCCTGGGTGACCGATTCGCCAAGATAGCTCTCGGCGGTTTCCTTCATCTTCTGGAGGATCACGGCCGAGATCTGCGCCGGCGAATACTTCTCGCCCTTCACCTCGACCCAGGCATCGCCGTTGCCGCCGTTGACGATCGAGTAGGGGACAAGCTTCTTGTCCTTCTCGACTTCCGCGTCGGTCATGCGGCGCCCGATCAGGCGCTTGACCGCGAAGACGGTGTTGGTGGGGTTGGTGACCGCCTGGCGCTTGGCCGGCTGGCCGACGAGGCGCTCGCTGTCGGTGAAACCGACCACGGAGGGCGTGGTGCGCGCACCTTCCGAGTTCTCGATGACGCGCGGCTGCGACCCGTCCATGATGGCGACGCAGGAATTCGTGGTCCCGAGGTCGATCCCGATGACTTTGGCCATGTGTAATACCTTTCCTTCGGCGATGATGTGGCGCCAGATCCGATTGCGGCCCCTGGCCCCGATCCCAAGATTTCGGCCGGGGCGCGGGCCCCAACCGGCTTCGTGGGGTATATAAGGAGGGGCCAAGGGCGCTGCAAGCGCCGTGGCGGCGTCAAAAACGGGGAAAATCTGTGGAAAATCCTCTCTTCCGCACGGAGCCGCGAATCCCGCCCGAGCCGGCGGCGGTGATCGGCGGCGCGGCGCTCTATCCGGGGTTCCTCGACGCGGAAGCGCAAGGCGCGCTCGTGGCCGATATCCGCGCCGTCGTGCGGGCCGCGCCGCTCTTCTCGCCGGTGACGCCCTGGGGCGCCGAGATGTCGGTGCGGATGACCGCGGCCGGGCGCTATGGCTGGATCACCGACCGCAAGGGCTACCGCTACGCGGACCGCCACCCGGAGGGCATGGTCTGGCCGCCGATCCCGGAACGGGTTCTCGCGATCTGGCATGCGCTCGTGGATGCGGCGCGCGAACCCGATTGCTGCCTGGTGAACTTCTACGGCGAGGGCGCGCGGATGGGCCTGCACCAGGATCGCGACGAGGCGGATTTCCGCTGGCCGGTCCTTTCTGTGAGCCTCGGCGACGACGCCCGGTTCCGGATCGGCGGGACCACGCGCGGCGGCCCGACCGAAAGTGTCTGGCTGCGCTCGGGCGACGTGCTGGTGCTGGGTGGCGCCGCGCGGCTCGCCTATCACGGGGTGGACCGCATCGCGCCGGGCACCTCCACGCTCCTGCCGCAGGGCGGGCGCATCAACCTGACGCTCAGGGTCGTCGACTAGCGCCCGGCGGTCCAGCTCAGCGAGACGTTGCGCCTTGTGTAGAACTCGCCCATCAGGCCGAGCATGATGAGCGCGAGCGTCACGTAGACGGCGTAGGAAAGCGACGACTTCTGGGGGTAGTAGTTGAGGAACGCATAGCCCCGCGCCTGGTCGATGATGTGAAACAGCGGGTTCCAGTCGAACATCTTCAGCAGCGTGAAGCTCAATGTGTTGGCGACGAACATCTTGCCCGAGGCGAACATGTTGGCGCGGGTATAGACCGAATGGGCGATTCCGACGAAGCTCGGCCACCACGGCTTGAGCGCCAGCACCACCATGCCGACGCCGACGCCGTTCAGCCAGGCCAGGAGCAGCATCCCCATCGCGCCGACCGGGTCGTCGATGTGAACCGGGCTAAACGCCATGTGGTAGATGCCGAGCACCACCGCGACCGACAGGATCTGGGTGTAGAGCGACGCCAGCGCGGCCGAGCAAATGGCGATCGCAGTGTTCATCGGCGCGTGCAGCATCATCGCCGAGGTCGGGCCTTCGGACATGATGACCGCGCCCATCGCCTTGGTGTTGGTGAAGAAAATGAAGATGCCCGACATCAGGTAGACGACGAAGTCCCCGCGGATGGCGCTGCCGCGCATCTCGAACACGGTGAACATCAGGTAGAACACCGCCATCAGCATCACCGTCTGAAAGATGTTGATGAGTAGCCCGACCATCGCGTGGCGGTGGCCCTTGCGCACCGAGCGCACCGTGCTGTGATAGATCAGCCCGAGAATCGTGAGAGCCGAGTTCAGCCCGGATTTCCGCGTCTCGACCCTGAACATGCCGCCGGTCTCTTCCGCCTGTGATGCCGCGCCTCGAAGGTTTCTTGCACGGAAATCTTGCCGTTCCTTTAGCGCGCCATCATAAGGATAACCGCCCCGACGATCAACTGAGGCGCAAGAGGAGAGCATCTTGGATTACGAACGCCTGACCCGTGTGATGCGCCGCCTCGCGCTCGAAGCCGGCGACCGGATCATGGAGGTCTACAATTCGGTCGATTTCGACGTGCGCGCCAAGTCGGACGCGAGCCCGGTGACCGAAGCCGACGAGGCCGCGGACGCGCTGATCTCGGCAGGGCTGGCCGAGGCGTTCCCCGCGCTGCCGCTCGTGACCGAGGAGCAGGCGGAAAGCCATGGCCAGCGGGTCTCCACATTCCTCATCGTCGATCCCCTGGACGGCACCAAGGAATTCGTGCAGCGGCGCGGCGACTTCACCGTGAACATCGCCTATGTCGAAGACGGCGCGCCGCTCAGGGGCGTGGTCTATGCGCCGGCCAAGGAGCGGCTGTTCTACACGCTCGCCGACGGCCGGTCGGTCGAGGAAAAGGGGCCGTTCGACAAGGAGACGCCCGGCGAGCAGGTGCCGATCACGGTCTCGGTCCCGGACAATCGCGGCCTGATGGTGGTCGCGTCGAAATCGCATCGCGACCAGGCGACCGACGATTACATCGCCGCCTACGCGGTGCGCGACATGACCAGCGCCGGGTCGAGCCTGAAGTTCTGCCTCGTCGCCACCGGCGAGGCCGACTTCTATCCGCGGCTCGGCCGCACGATGGAATGGGACACGGCCGCGGGCGATGCGGTGCTGCGCGGCGCCGGCGGCGAGGTGGTGCGCTTCGACGACCACGCGACGCTGACCTACGGCAAGCCGGGCTTCGAGAACCCGTTCTTCATCGCCTATGCGCCGGGCGTTCTCCTGGTGAAGGCATGAGCGTCCTCATCGTCATCCCCGCCCGCTACGCCTCGACCCGCTACCCCGGCAAGCCGCTGGTGGAGCTGAAGGGCGCCGACGGCGCCGCGCGCAGCCTGATCCGGCGCAGCTGGGAGGCCGCGCTGCAGGTCCGCGGCGCGGACCGCGTAGTG
>JBFKMA010000264.1:0-3421 GCA_041630175.1 Albidovulum sp. | reverse complement strand
CTTTCGCGGCTTCCAGCATCCCGGCGGCGGTCCAGCGCAGGGCCATCCTCGCGTCGCGCCAGCGCTTCACGTTGCGGCAGACCTGCCGGATCACGGCATTCATCGACTCGATGATGTTGGTGCTGGCCAAGGACCTGCGCAGCTCTTGGGGCAGGCCCAGGCGGGTGACGGTCAAGATTTCGTCGAGGCCCTCAAGGATGCTCTTCGATACGCCCGGCGCCTCAAGCTCGAGCCGGCGCGCCAGATTGCGTGGAAGCCGCTCGGCCTTTTCGGCATCATCCATCTCCCAAGCCTGTCGCAGTTCCCGGCTCAACGCCGCGGTCGAAGCTTGCGATCGCTGTATTGCAGCTCGGACAGCGTGCGTGGTCGTGGCGCTGCCGTGACGAACTTGTCCCATAGTGCTTCCTTCCATTCCGACGAATGGATCGCACCATCAAACCCTGGGATCAAACACCTAGGCGCGAAAGCGGCTTCGCGGTAATGAGGGTCGATGCCCTCGACGGGGAGGATGAGCGAGACATGTGCAACCTCTATTCCTTCACCCGCCCGCAGGAGGCCATGCGCCGGCTGTTCCCCGGCCCCCCGGTGCTCGACCGGCTCGGCAACCTCGCGCCGCTGACCGAGATCTACCCGGACTACGCCGCGCCCGTCATCCGTGACGGCGCGGAGGGCCGCGAGATGACGCTGGCCCGCTGGGGCCTGCCGACGCCGCCGCGCTACCTTGCCGGCAAGAAGACCGATCGCGGCGTCACCAACGTGCGCAACACGCGCTCGCCGCATTGGCGCAGATGGCTCGGGCCGGAGCACCGCTGCCTCGTGCCGTTCACGCGATTCGCCGAGCCCGACCGCTCGAAGGGCGGCAATGTCTGGTTCCGGCTGGAGGGCGACCGGCCGGGCTTCTTCGCCGGGCTCCATGTGCCGAACTGGACCTCGGTGCGCAAACTCAAGGACGGTGAAACGACCGACGACCTCTTCGGCTTCCTCACCACCGAGGCGAACGGCGAAGTGCGCCCGATCCACCCGAAGGCGATGCCGGTCATCCTCACCGAGGCCGAGGACTGGGAAACCTGGCTGACCGCCCCGCCGGCCGAGGCGCTCGCGCTGCAACGGCCGCTGCCGGACGGATTGCTGCGCGCGGAGGAGTAGCGCCGCGCCGGGGCGCACATCGCGGCCGGCCGAATGCCGCACGCGACGGGCCGTCTCTCCCCTTCCCTTCCCGCGCGCGCGCGCTATGGTGCCGCCAACCGGATGAGACCAGCAGGCGGCGGAACGGGCATGTCGGGCAAGGCGGCGGCAGGCCGCGCATTCAACGTCTTCTGCATCGGCCAGGCCGGCCGGCTCGGATACGAGGCGGTGATCCTCGCGGCCAGCTTTCGTGCCGCCAATCCCGATTTCCCCGGCCGGCTGATCGTCGGCGAACCGCAGCCCGGACCGCTCTGGATCGGCGATCCGCGCCTGGCCGAGCCGATCCGCGCGCTGCTTCACGGCTTCGGGGCCGAGATCCTGCCCTTCGAGAACCGCCATTTCGGCCAGAGCTACCCCTACGGCAACAAGATCGAGGGCCTCTTCGCGCTGCCCGAGGGCGAGCCCTTCGTGTTCTTCGACACGGACACGCTGTTCACCGGACCGCTCCGCGAAGTCGGCTTCGACTTCGACCGCCCCGCGGCCTCGATGCGGCGCGAGGGAACCTGGCCCGAGATCGAGCTTTACGGGCCGGGCTACGGGACAATCTGGAAGTCGCTCTACGACAAGTTCGGGCTCGACTACGAGAGCTCGCTCGACCGCTCCAAGCCCGACGAATACTGGGAGCGCTACCTCTATTTCAACGCCGGGTGGTTCTTCCACCGCTGCCCGCGCGAATTCGGCCGGCGGTTCCTCGACTACGCGCTGGCGATCCGCGACGACGCGCCGGCGGAGCTTGTCTGCCAGTCGCTCGATCCCTGGCTCGACCAGGTGGCGCTGCCGCTCGTCATCCATTCCTTCGGCGGCGGCCGGCCGGGGCCGGAGCTTGCCGGGCTCGATGGCGCGGTGAGCTGCCACTACCGGCTGCTGCCGCTCCTCTACGCCCGCGAAAGCGACCGGGTGGTCGAGACGCTCGAAAGCCTCATCGCGCCCAATCCGATCAAGAAGGTGCTGAAGGAATACGAGCCGCTGAAGAAGCTCGTCTATCAGCGCAAGGGCGAGAAGATCCGCGCGATGTTCGACCGCGCCGACCTGCCGCGGCGCGAGCAGGTGATCCGCAACACGATCAAGCGGGCGAATCTCTGGCTGCGCTGACGCGGCCCGACAGGACCTCCGATCGGCCCCCGGCGAAACTCGGATACAAAATGATGCGAAATGATTCTTTGTCTCCCCGGGGGGCTGTGCGACCTTCCTTCTGCGCGCGAACTCCAACGATGACTGTCATCCATTTGGGAGGAAGCTGCCATGCGGAACCATTGCATGACTGTGCTTGCGGCCGCGTCCATCGCGCTGCTCGCCCCGACGGCCCAGGCTCTTAGCCTCGGCGAATTCGAATACCAGAACAGTTGCATCGCCTGCCACGGCGCGTCCGGCAGGGGCGACGGCCCGATGGTCCGGTTCCTGAGCGAGACCGGAGCACCGGACCTGACGATGCTCGCGAAGAACAATGGCGGGGTCTTCCCGGTCACGCGCATCTACGAGGTCATCGAAGGCACCGACATGGGCACCGTGCACGGCAGCCGGGAAATGCCGATCTGGGGCAACCGCTACCGGACGCGGATCGACCCGGTGACCGACCCGGCCTTCTCGCCCGAGGAAACCGACGCCTATGTCCGGACCCGGATCCTGTCGCTGATCGAGTATCTTTCGACGCTTCAGCAGGAGTAGGCGAAAGCCGCCAGTATCGCTGCGGGATCCGGCAAGTTCCGGGACCGGGTGGAGAATCTTGAAATCCGCGCGGCGGGGGCTGACCTTAGGAGGATGAGAACAACCCTGTAACGGCCTTCGAATGCGTATCATTGCACTTGCGCTGATTCTTGTCGCCTCTGCCTTGGCGGTGCCCGCCGCCGCCGAGGCGCAGGTGCCTTCGGACCGGGCCGAGATCGGCCTCAGCTTCGCGCCGGTCGTGAAGTCCGCCGCGCCGGCGGTGGTCAACATCTACGCCAGCCGCATCGTCGCCCAGCGCCTCAGCCCGTTCGCCGGCGATCCGTTCTTCTCGCAGTTCTTCGGTTTCGGCCAGACCGTGCCGCGGGTGCAGAACTCGCTCGGCTCTGGCGTGATCCTGAGCGCCGACGGGATCGTGGTGTCGAACCACCATGTCGTCGGCGGCGCCGAGGACATCCGCGTCGTGCTCAGCGACCGGCGCGAATTTTCCGGCCGCGTGATCCTCGCCGATCCCGAGGCCGATCTGGCGGTGATCCGGCTCGACGGCGCAGGCGGCCTGCCGGCGCTGGACCTG
>JBFKMA010000263.1:0-3462 GCA_041630175.1 Albidovulum sp. | reverse complement strand
GCGCCCCTGCTCTACCGCGCGCTCGGGATCTTCCTGCCGCTGATCACCGTCAACTGCGCGATCCTCGGCGGCAGCCTCTTCATGGTCGAACGCCGCTATACGTTCACGGAATCCGTGGTCTACGGCTTCGGCAGCGGCGTCGGCTGGGCGCTCGCCATCGTCACTTTCGCCGCGATCCGCGAGCGGCTGCGCTACAGCGACATGCCCGCGGGGCTTCATGGTCTCGGCAGCGCCTTCCTCGTCACCGGGCTCATGTCGCTCGGGCTGTCGGCACTGGCCGGAACGGGGGCGCCATGACCGAGATCATCCTCGGCATGGCGCTCCTGACGGCGATCGTCCTCATGCTGACGGCGGCGGTGATCCTCGCGCGGCGGGTGCTGCTGCCGTCGAAGCCGGTGGCGATCACCGTCAACGGCCGCGAGAACATCGCCGCGACGACCGGTGACAAGCTCCTGGCCGCGCTTGGGCAGGGCGGAATCCTGATCCCCTCGACCTGCGCCGGGGCCGGCACCTGCGGGCTCTGCCGCGTCACCGTGACCGGGGGCGGCGGCACGGCCCTGCCGACCGAGGCGGCGCGGCTGACGCGGGCCGAACTGCGCGAAGGGCTGAGGCTCGCCTGCCAGGTCACGTTGCGCGGGGATCTTTCGGTCGAGCTGCCCGACAGCCTCGTCGGCGCCGAAAGCCTCACCGGCACCGTGCAGTCGGCCCGGTTCCTCACGCCCTTCATCCGCGAAATCGTGGTCGGCCTGCCGGCAGGCGCGCGCCCCGCCCTGCCCGCCGGCAGCTTCTTCCAGATCACCGCGCCGCCCTACCGGCTGCGCTTCTCCGACCTCGCCGTGCCGCCCGAGCACGCGCGGGCCTGGGGACCGGTCCGGCCGCTCGTCGCGGAAAGCGCGGACCCCGAGACGCGGGCCTATTCGATCTCCAACCGGCGCGAGGATACCGAAGCCGGCCGGCTGGTCTTCAACATCCGCCTCGCCCTGCCGCCGCCGCATCTGCCGGACGCGCCGCCGGGCAAGGTTTCGTCCTATCTCTTCGGAGTGAAGCCCGGCGACCGGCTGGAGGTTTCCGGCCCGTTCGGCGACTTTCGCGCGCAGGAGACGGATCGCGAGATGGCCTTCATCGGCGGCGGCGTCGGCATGGCGCCCCTGCGCGCCATCATCCTCGATCAACTCGAACGGCTGGGCACGACGCGAAAGATCAGCTTCTGGTACGGCGCGCGGAACAGGGGCGAACTCTTCTACGCCGAGGAATTCGACGCGCTCGCCGCGCGGCACCATAACTTCCGCTGGACCGTGGCGCTCTCCGATCCGCGCCCCGTGGACGACTGGCAGGGCGCGACCGGCTTCATCCACAAGGTCGTGGAGGCGCGGTTCCTGAAGGACCACCCGGCGCCGGAGGACTGCGAATACTACCTCTGCGGACCGCCCCTGATGATCAAGGCGGTGCTCGCGATGCTCGCCGATGCGGGCGTCGAGGAGAGCGCCATCTACAACGACGATTTCGGAGCCTGAGCCATGCACCCGACCCGCCGCCACGTCCTTCTCGCCGCTGCCGCCTTCGCCCTTGCCCCGGCGCTGCCCGCCGAAGCCGCGGTGCGGCGGCTCGGCGGTCCCGCATTCGGCGGCAGCTGGCGCGCGGTCCTGCCCGGAAATGCCGACGGCGACGCGGCACGGCGCGCGCTGGCTTTCGAGATCGCCAGCGTGGATGCGGCGATGTCGCCCTACCGGTCGTCCTCCGCCCTCGTGCGTTTCAACGCCGCGCGGGATACCGGCTGGCTCGCGGTCGCGCCGGCGCTGGCCCAGGTCGCGGCCTCAGCGCTCTCCGTCGCCACGCTGACGCGCGGCGCGTTCGACCCGACACTCGGCCCCATCGTTCATCGCTTCGGCTTCGGCCCGATCCGCGGCGGGCGCGGCGATCCCGGCGCCCTGTCGGTGCGCGGCGACATGATCCGCAAGGAGGATACGGTGCTGACGCTCGATCTCTGCGGCATCGCCAAGGGTCATGCGCTCGACCGCATGGCCGCGTCGCTAGTGGCGCTCGGCATCCCGGATTTCCTCATCGAACTCGGCGGCGAGGTGATCGCGCGGGGCCGCCACCCGGACGGGCGCGACTGGCTGGTCGCGGTGGAACAGCCCGGCACGACCACGGCCCAAAGGATCGTCCGCCCCTCGGGCCTCGCGCTCGCCACGTCGGGTCACAGCGCCAACGGGCATCCGCGCCGGCGCCTCAGCCACATCATCGACCCGCTGACCGCGCGGCCCGCCGCGAACGGCCTTGCCGCCGTCACCGTCCTCGCGCCGAACGCGGAGCGCGCCGATGCGCTTGCGACCGCGCTTCTGGTCATGGGACCGGAACGCGGCCCGGACCTGGCCGAGGCGCAGAAAATCAAGGCGCTGTTCCTCGCCGACGACGGCGGGGGCATCCGCGAAATCATGACCGGCGGCTTCGCCGATCATGTCGAGATCTAGGAGCATGACATGGCGACCTTCCTCTTGACCCTCGCGATCCTGCTTCTGGCGCTGGCCGGGCTCGGCCTCGGTCTGTTCTTCGGGCGCCGCCCGCCCGCCGGCTCCTGCGGCGGCCTCGCCTGCATCCCGGGCGCCGCCTGCACCGGCTGCGCCAGGCGGGGAGGAGAAAAGCGATGACCGACCGCCCCCGGATCAGCGACTGCATGGCGCGCGATCTCATCACGCTCCCCCCCGACATGGAAATCAACCGGGCGCTGTGGATCCTCATCGTCCGGCAGATCTCCGGCGCGCCGGTCGTCGACGATACCGGCCAGCTCGTCGGCGTCCTGTCGATGAAGGATTGCCTGCGCGCAGCGCTCAACGCCGCCTACTACCAGGACTGGGGCGACAGCGTGGCCGACTACATGAGCGCCGATGTCCGAACCCTCGAGGCCGACATGGACATCGTCGAAGCGGCCGAAGCCTTCCTCTCGAGCCCCTTCCGCCGCTTCCCGGTGCTGCGCGTGGGACGCCTCGTCGGGCAGGTGAGCCGGGCCGACGTGCTGCGCGCGCTGGCCGAGCAATGGGGTTAATGACCGTGCTCAGATGAAGGAGGCAGTAGCCTGCACCCTGAACCTGCCGAGAACGGCGACAAACTACACGGTGCCAACAGCAATGCGGATTCCCCATTTGGGCGCTCCGGCCACGAGACCGGCTGCCCCCGCCGCAAACTATTAAGGCGAAGCATCCTATGAGGCCTTGTTGCATATATCGGGTGGGGGATTCACTGCGTGAATCCGGCGTGATAGCTGGAAGGCATGAGCAGTTGGGCCCCTGCGAAGGACTCTGTTGCACAAACGGGCTGATGGCCGAGCTTCCCCTTTCCCCGGACGGATTCATCCCACGGTTTCGGTGACGGGTATGCCAAGGGCGGTGTAGCCGTTCAGGACGGCGATACGGACCTGGATCTCGGCGACTTGGCGGTCGAAGTCCCGTGCCATGAGGCGCTGGC
>JBFKMA010000262.1:0-3475 GCA_041630175.1 Albidovulum sp. | reverse complement strand
GCCTTCCGCGCCCGCGGCTTCGAGGAACTGGCGCGAAGGCGGCCGGAGCGGCCGCTGATGCGCCTGACGCTGGGTTCCGGCGGCTGACGCCGCGCCCGTTCAGCCGCCGACGACCTCCTTGCGGTGCGCGATCTCGGCCCCGGTCTCGGGGCGCAGATCGGCATGCAGGAGCCGGCCGCGCCGGAAGGCCGGGCGCTCGCCGAGCGCGTGCAGCCAGCGTTCGAAATGCGGCTTGTCGTCCAGCACCTGTTCCTGGCGGATCCACTGCGACGCCCAGGGCCAGGTCGCGAAGTCGGCGACCGAGAGGAAGTCGCCGGCGATGAATTCGTTCTCGGCCAGCCGCCGGTCGAGCACCGCATAGAGCCGCGCGACCTCGGAGCGGAAACGGTCCTTGGCGTAGGTCAGCTCGAGTTCGGGATGCGCCTTGGGCGCGTATTTCAGGAAGTGATGCGCCTGGCCGGCGTTCGGCCCGACGCCGCCCACCTGCCAGTAGAGCCATTCCTCCACCGCGATCCGCTCGCGTTCGGTTGTGCCCAGGAACTTGCCGGACTTGCGCCCGAGATATTGCAGGATCGCGCCGGATTCGAAGACCGAGACCGGCGCACCGTCCGGCCCCTCGGGATCGACGATCGCCGGCATGCGGTTGTTCGGCGAGATCTTCAGGAAACTCGGCGCGAATTGTTCGCCAGCGCCGATGTCGACGAGCTTGAGCGTGTAGGGCAGCCCCATTTCCTCAAGCGCGATGGTGATCTTCCAGCCGTTCGGCGTGGGCCAGTAGTAAAGCTCGATGGGTGCGGTCATGGCATGTCCTTTCGCGGCACGCCATCATGCCCGCATCCCGCGCCCAGGCAAGGCCGGGCGGATGGGCGCGGGCGCACAGGTGCGGCTCAGCCGATGACGTCGGGGGTTTCCCGCGACAGCAGGTAATGGCGCACCGACCAGTAGCAGGCCTCCGCTTCGGGCTTGAGGCACAGCACCGGCCGGCCATCGACCATCACCCGCCATTTGTCGGCGTCCACCGCCTCGATCGGGTAGCTCTCGGCGCCGACCTGGACCTCGCCGAGGGCGGATGGGGCCCGCGCGGCGGGTTCGCTCACGCAGCCGGCAAGCGCGAGCGCGGCGAGAAGCGGCAGGGTGCGGATCATGGGGGCTCTCCTCGTGGCGGGACGCAAGTTGACCGCGATTCGGGGGCGCGGCACAAGTCGCGGCGCGGTCCTCTGCGCCGTTGACCCGGGGCTCCATTCGCTGTATCGGGAGGCCCGTGGCGATTTGTACCGGATTGCGGGCCACGTTAAACATGCCGCTAAAGAGGTCGGAGGTCCAAAGCCCCACCTGTTCCGGTGGGGTTTTTTGTTGCCGGAGGAACGGCCATGGCAGACTGGAAAACACGGACGAAACTGGTCCATTCGGGCGCGCGGCGCAGCCAGTACGGCGAGATGTCCGAGGCGATCTTCCTCACGCAGGGCTTCGTCTATGACAGCGCCGAGCAGGCCGAGGCGCGGTTCATCGAGAGCGGCGCGGACGAGTTCATCTATGCCCGCTACGGCAACCCCACGGTGCGGATGTTCGAGGAGCGCATGGCCGCGATCGAGGGCACCGAGGACGCCTTCGCCACCGCCTCGGGCATGGCCGCGGTCAACGCCGCGCTGACCTCGATGCTGAAGGCGGGCGACCATGTCGTGGCGGCGCGGGCGCTCTTCGGGTCGTGCCTCTACGTTCTGGAAGTGCTGGGCCGCTTCGGGGTCGAGGTGACGCTGGTGGACGGCATCGATCTCGATCAGTGGCGCGACGCCATGCGTGCGGACACCAGGGCGGTGTTCCTCGAATCGGTGTCGAACCCGACGCTTGAGGTCATCGACGTGAAATCGGTCTGCGAGATCGCCCATGCCAAGGGCGCGACGGTGATCGTCGACAACGTCTTCGCGACGCCGACCTTCTCGAAGGCGGTCGAGCTTGGCGCCGATGTCGTGGTCTATTCGGCGACCAAGCATATCGACGGCTCGGGGCGCTGCCTCGGCGGCGTGGTCTGCGGCACGAAGGACTATATCCGCAAGGTGCTCGAGCCCTATCTCAAGCATACCGGCGCGGCGATGAGCCCGTTCAACGCCTGGGTGATGCTGAAGGGCCTCGAGACGCTCGACCTGCGCGTGCGCGCGCAGGCGGCCGGCGCGCTGGCGATCGCCGAGTCGCTGACCGGGCACGAGAAGCTCGCCCGCGTGATCTATCCGGGGCTCGAGGGCCACGCGCAGCACGCCATCGCGATGGAGCAGATGGGCGCCGGCGGTACGGTGGTGACGCTTGAGGTCAAGGGCGGTCAGGACGGCGCGTTCCGGTTCCTCAACGCGCTGGAGATCGTGAAGATCTCCAACAACCTCGGCGATGTGAAGTCGATCATCACCCACCCGGCCACCACCACCCATCAGCGGCTGCCGGCCGAGCAGAAGGCGACGCTCGGCATCACGCCGGGGCTGGTGCGGCTGTCGGTCGGAATCGAGGATGTCGAGGACCTTCTGGCCGATCTTCGCACCGCACTCGGGGCGGTGTGAGGTCGCGAAAGCGTTACGGATATCCGCGTAGGATTGGACAAGGGGTGGCGCGTTCCCACATAATGCGCCATCCCGGGACGGTCCGGGGATCAGGGAGCATGCGATGAACTTCGTGGGCGAGATCGGTCGGGAACCCGACCGGCACGATGCGGAAGAGGCGCTGGCGCTTCTCAGGCGCTGGGCGGCGCAGGCCGATCCGACCGAGGTGGCGCGTCTCGATCCCGCGATCGCGCGGCTCTTGCCGGGGCGCGAGGTCGGCAACTATCCCGACCTCTCGCGGACCTATCCGGACGGGTTCCGGCCCGATGCGGAATACCGCGCCTCGATGCCCGACCTGCAGAACGGCCCGTCGAGCCTGATCGTCGGGGCGCAGGCGCCGATCCAGCATGTCGGCATCTCGAACTTCCGCCTGCCGATCGTGTTCCATACCCGCGACGGCGGCGATATCACGCTGGAAACCTCGGTCACCGGCACCGTCTCGCTCATCGGCGAGAAGAAGGGCATCAACATGAGCCGCATCATGCGGTCCTTCTATGCCCATGCCGAGCGGACCTTCTCCTTCTCGGTCCTCGCCGCCGTGCTCGAGGACTACAAGAAGGACCATGACAGCGTCGATGCGCGGCTGATGATGCGGTTTTCCTTCCCGGCGCGGGTGCAGTCGCTGCGCTCGGGTCTGACCGGCTGGCAGTATTACGACATCGCGCTGGAACTGATGGAGCGTGAGGGGCGGCAGAAGCGCATCACCCATCTCGACTACGTCTATTCCTCGACCTGCCCGTGCTCGCTGGAGCTTTCCGAACATGCGCGGCAGGCGCGCGGCCAGCTCGCCACGCCGCATACGCAGCGCTCGGGGGCGCGGATCTCGGTGGTCGAGGAGGGCGGCAAGCGGCTCTGGTACGAGGACCTGATCGACCTCGCCCGCGCCGCGG
>JBFKMA010000261.1:0-3482 GCA_041630175.1 Albidovulum sp. | reverse complement strand
TGGTCCTGCACCGCGCCGAGGCCGAGGCGTTCGAGATCCTGGTCTTCCGCTCGATGGCCGCGACCGCCGTGCACGAGCTTCACGAGGCCATGGCGGCGCTCGCGGCCCGCACTGCGGCGCTCTGACACGGCCCGGCAGGGGGCGCTGCCCCCATCCCCGCTGACGCGGGGATTCCCCCGAGGTAATTGGGAACAGAAGAAGCAACCCGGCTTTCTTCTGTTGAAAAATACCTTCGGGGGGTCCGGGGGGCGGAAAGCCCCCCGTCCGGCGCTGGACAGGGGCGGGCCGAACCCCGATATTCGCCGGATGAGTCTCCCGCCCGGTTTCCTCGACGAATTGCGCACCCGCACCACGCTCAGCCAGGTCGTGGGGCGCAAGGTCACATGGGACAACCGCAAGTCCAACCAGGCCAAGGGCGACCTCTGGGCACCGTGCCCGTTCCACCAGGAGAAGTCCGCCTCGTTCCATGTCGATGACCGCAAGGGCTATTACTACTGCTTCGGCTGCCATCAGAAGGGCGACGCGATCTCTTTCCTGCGAGAGACCGAGAACATGGGCTTCATGGAGGCGGTCGAGGCACTCGCCCGCGAGGCCGGAATGGCCATGCCCGCGCAGGATCCGAAAGCGGCCGAACGCGCCGACCGGCGGACCGAGCTTGCCAAGGTCATGGAGGAAGCGGTCCGCCATTACCGGCTCCAGTTGAAGACCGCCGCCGGGGCGGCGGCGCGCGACTATCTCGCCCGTCGCAAGCTCTCCGACGCCGCGCAGGACCGGTTCGAGATCGGCTTCGCGCCCGAAGGCTGGCAGGGGCTCTGGGATCAGCTCCGGGCGCGCGGCATCGCGGAGGACCTGATCCTCGGCGCGGGGCTCGCCAAGCCGAGCACCAAGGGCAAGGCGCCCTACGACGTGTTCCGCAACCGGATCATCTTCCCGATCCGCGACGCGCGCGGGCGCTGCGTCGCGTTCGGCGGCCGGGCGATGGACCCGAACGACAGCGCGAAATACCTGAATTCCCCCGAGACCGAGCTCTTTGACAAGGGCCGCAGTCTCTACAACCACGGCCCCGCGCGCGATGCGGCGGGCAAGGGTCAGCCGCTCATTGTCGCCGAAGGCTACATGGACGTCATCGCGCTCGTCGGTGCGGGCTTCGAGGCTGCCGTCGCGCCCCTCGGCACCGCGATCACCGAGGATCAGTTGCGGCTCCTCTGGCGCATCCATCCCGAGCCCTTGATCATGCTCGACGGCGATGCCGCCGGTATCCGCGCCGCCACCCGGCTTGTCGACCTCGCGCTGCCCATGCTCGAAGCCGGGCAGGGCCTGCGATTCGTGATCCTGCCCGAAGGCATGGATCCCGACGACCTGATCAAGCTCAAGGGACGCGCGGCGATGGCGAAGCTCGTTGCCGAGGCGCAGCCGATGGTGAACCTCCTTTGGCGGCGCGAGACCGAAGGCCGCGTCATCGACAGCCCCGAACGGAAGGCGGCGCTCGACAAGAGCCTGCGCGAGGCGATCAAGCGCATCGCCGACCCCTCGATCCGCGCCCATTACGGCGAGGAGATCAAGCGCCTGCGCTGGGAGCTGTTCGGTAGCGCCCGCCGGTCCGACCGCTCCGCGCCCTTCGTCCGGAGCGGCCGCGCCGGACCCGGCGGCAAGTGGCAGCCAGCCCCTGCCCAGCCGCTGCCGGAGACCCGCGCCTCGATGCTCGCCGCCGCGCCGGGCGACGAGGTCGAGGATTACCTGCGCGAGGCGATGATCCTCGCCATCGCCATAGCCCATCCCGACTGCATCGCCCGGTTCGAAAGCCAGTTCGAGACCGTCGAGATGCGCGACCCCGGCCACGAGCGGCTGCGCCACGCGCTTCTGACCGCCGCCCATGCCGGGGCGGCGGGCGCCGCCGCGCCGGATTTCCGGGGAAAAATCGAGGCCGCGGCGGGCCCCGACCTTGAAAAGCTGATGGGGCTTGCCCACGTGCAGATCGCCCCCCCCGTCCGCAATGCCGCCGATGCGGAACTGGCCATGATGTGTCTTGCCGAAGAACTCGCGAAACTCGAAGCGCGGCGCGGCGCCGCGGCCGAGGTGGCCGATGCGATGGAGGACCTGACCGGCCTTGCCGACGAGGGGCTGACCTGGCGGCTCAGCCAGGCAGCCGAGGCGCGCCACCGCGCCGGGCGGTCGCGGCTCGACGACGACAGCGACATGGGCGAGGACCGCGCCGCGCTTTCGGCCGAGCTGCAGCGCCTGATCGACACCGCCGCCTGGGAGAAGAAGAAACGCTGAACCAAGCGCACGCGGATCGCCGCCCCTGTGATTCGGACGTTTGATTCGCTACACATCTGGAACCGATTCGCTCCGCCGGCGAATCGCCCGACACGGAAGGAGCCCCGATGGCCGCCAAGGACACCGACGAGCAGAAGCCCGACACCGAGGATACCGAGCACACGCTCGACATGTCCCAAGCGGCGGTCAAGAAGATGATCGCCGATGCCCGCGAGCGCGGCTACATCACCTATGACCAGCTCAACCAGGTGCTTCCGCCCGAACAGGTGGCCTCCGAACAGATCGAGGACGTGATGTCGATGCTCTCCGAGATGGGCATCAACGTCATCGAGGACGACGAGGTCGAGGAGGCTGAAGCCCCCGGCGGCGCCGTGGTGGAGGCCTCCACCTCGCGCGAGGTCACGGTCGCCACGACTTCGGGTGAGACGCTCGACCGCACCGACGACCCGGTGCGCATGTATCTGCGCGAGATGGGAACGGTGGAACTGCTCTCGCGCGAGGGCGAGATCGCCATCGCCAAACGCATCGAGGCCGGCCGCAACACGATGATCGCGGGGCTCTGCGAGAGCCCGCTGACCTTCCAGGCCATCACCATCTGGCGCGACGAACTCCTCAACGAGGAGATCCTGCTGCGCGACGTGATCGACCTCGAGACCACGTTCGGCCGTTCGCTCGACGACGAGGAGGAGGTCGATGAGCCGGTGGTCGAGGGCGTCGAGACCCAGACCCAGCGCAAGACCGAGGCCGAGCCCGAGCTCGACGCCGACGGCAACCCGATCAGCCACGAAGAGGACGAGGACGACGACGCCTCGAACATGTCGCTGGCCGCGATGGAAGCCGCGCTGAAGCCGCGCGTGCTCGAGATCCTCGAGAACATCGCGCATGCCTACACCACGCTTTCCGGGATGCAGGACCAGCGCATGTCGGCGACGCTGAACGAGGTTGACAGCTTCTCGATCGCCGACGAGACCGCCTATCAGAAGCTGCGCTCCGAGATCGTCGTGCTGGTCAACGAGTTGCACCTGCACAACAACCGCATCGAGGCGCTGATCGACCAGCTCTACGGCATCAACCGCAAGATCATGTCGATCGATTCGGGCATGGTGAAGCTCGCCGACGCGGCGCGCATCAACCGCCGCGAATTCATCGACGAATATCGCGGCTCCGAGCTCGACCCGACCTGGCTCGACCGCATCTCCGAGAAG
>JBFKMA010000260.1:0-3518 GCA_041630175.1 Albidovulum sp. | reverse complement strand
GTCACCGCAGGGGTGACAACCAGATAAGCGCTCTCGGAAAGCCGCGTCACGGTCACGTCGGCCTCGATGCCGCCGCGCGCGTTCAGGAACTGCGTGTAGACGATCTTGCCCGGTGCGACCGCCATGTCGGCACCGCAGATATGGTTGAGATAGGCCTCGGCATCGCGGCCCTCGACGCGGATCTTGCCGAAGGACGACATGTCGTACATGCCGACATTGCTGCGGATCGCCTTCTGTTCCTCGGCGGCATTCCCGAACCAGTTCTGCGGCCCCCAGCCATACTGGTATTCCCGCACCTCGCCGGGCCGTGCGAACCAGTTCGCCCGCTCCCAGCCGCCGATCTCGCCGAAGACCGCGCCGTTGGTCTCGAGATGCGCATGGAACGGCGTCCGCCGCACGCCGCGCGCGGTGGCCTTCTGGCGATAGGGGAAGTGGTCGGCATAGAGCAGGCCGAGCGTCTCCTTCGAACGCTCGAAGAGGTAATGCTTGTTGCCTTGGAACGGCTGGTTGCGGCCGACATCGACATCGCCGAGATCGAACGGTTTCTCGCCGGTCTCCATCCATTCGGCGAGCGCCATGCCGGCGCCGCCCGCCGACTGGATGCCGATCGAGTTGAACCCGGCCGCGACCCAGAAGTTGTCGACCTCCAAGGACAGCCCGAGATTGTAGGCATCGTCCGGCGTGAAGCTTTCCGGGCCGTTGAAGAAGGTGTGGATCCCGGCCTCGGCGAGCATCGGCAGCCGGTTCACCGCGCGCTCGAGAATCGGCTCGAAATGGTCGAAATCCTCGGGCAGCTGGTCGAAGCAGAAATCCTCGGGGATACCGTTCATGCCCCAGGGCTTGGCGTTCGGCTCGAACGCGCCGAGAAGGTACTTGCCGGCATCCTCCTTGTAATAGGCGCATTCGTCCGGCACCCGCAGCACCGGCATCTGTGTGAGGCCCGGGATCGGCTCGGTGACGATGTAGAAATGCTCGCAGGCATGGAGCGGCACGTTGACGCCCGCCATGCGGCCGACCTCGCGGCCCCACATGCCGCCGCAGTTCACGACATGCTCGGCCGCGATCTCGCCCTTTTCGTCGTTCTGCTCCCACGAAACCGACTTCGCCCGCCGCCCCTCGACCTTGATCCCGGTGACCTTGACGCCCTCGGCCACGACGGCGCCGCGCTGGCGCGCCCCCTTGGCGAGCGCGAGCGCGATGTTCGCCGGGTCGCCCTGCCCGTCGGTCGGTAGCCAGACCCCGGCCTTCACGCCCTCGATGTTGAGGTGCGGATAACGCTCCTTGACCTCCTGGGGCGAGATCTCCTCGACCGGCACGCCGAAGGCCCGCGCCATCGAGGCGCCGCGGAAGAGCTCCTCCTTGCGCGCCTCGGTCAGCGCGACCGAGATCGAGCCGACCTGCTTCATGCCGGTGGCGAGCCCGGTCTCCTCCTCGAGTCCGCGGTAGAGATCGGCGGAATACTTGGCCAGCCGCGTCATGTTCGCCGAGGCGCGGAGCTGCCCGATCAGCCCCGCCGCGTGCCAGGTCGTGCCGCAGGTGAGCTGCTTGCGCTCCAGCAGCACGACGTCCTTCCAGCCGAGCTTGGTCAGGTGATAGGCCACCGAACAGCCGACGACACCGCCGCCGACGATCACGACACGGGCCTTAGAGGGAAGCTGGACCATCGAAGTTTTCTCCTAGGGAATGAGCACGAGCTTGCCGGGAAAGGTTCCGGCCTGAAGGTCCTGCTGCGCCTTGGCGATCTCGCGCAGCGGGTAGGTTTTCGAGATCAGCGGCCGGACCGAACCCGCATTGATGCTGGCGACCAGGCCCGCGAAGGTCTCATCCGACTGATGCGAGCAGCCGAAGATCGTCAGGTCATGCAGGTAGATGGTGCGCAGGTCGGCCTCGACCATCGGGCCGGCGATCGCGCCCGAGGTCGCGTAGCGCCCGCCGGGCCTCAGCGCGTCCAGCCGCTCCATCCAGCGCGGGCCGCCGACGACGTCGATGACGGCGTCGAACCGGCCGGGGGGAAGGCTGTCATCGCGGTCGATGACTTCCGCACCGGTCGCGATGAGCGGGGCGGCCTTGGCGGCCGAACATTGCGCCGTCACCGTCGCTCCGCGCAGCAGCGCAAGCTGAACCGCGGCATAGCCGACCCCGCCGGATGCGCCGGTGACCAGAACCCGGTCACTCTTCGCGACGCCCGACCGCGTCAGAAGATTATGCGCCGTGCCGTAGGCGCACGGCATCGCCCCGATCTCGACATCCGAGAGCGGCGAGGCGCTGACGTCGTGCAGGTGCCGTGCCGGAACGCAGCAATACTCGGCAAAGGCGCCGTCGTATTCCGAACCTATGGCGACGAAGTCCATGGGGCTGCCCGGCGCCGGCTCGGCCTGGTTGACGGGGCAGATGACCCGCGCGCCAAGCGCGAGTCCCTCGACCCCATCGCCCAATGCGACGACGCGGCCGCACAAATCCCCGCCCTGGATGCGGGGAAATCCGACGGCTCCGCCCCAACCGCCGCCTTCGGCTTCGTCATCGCGGGCATACCAGCCGACGCGGGTATTGATGTCGGTCGGGTTGACGCCAGCCGCGAGGACCTTGACGAGAACCTCGCCCGCGCCGGGACGTGGCACGGGAATGTCGTCCGACCAGACGAGGACCTCCGGGCCGCCATGGCCCGTCAGCAGAACCCCGCTCATCCTGGTCGGAACAGACATCGCAACTTCCCTCACTGCGGCTTTGTCACGCCCGGATCCGTTCGTTCTCGGGATCCCAGAGCGGCTGGTCGGGCTGCACCACCGCGCGGCGGCGCTCGCCGTAGATCTCGACCTCGAGCGCGGTTCCCGGCTCGGCCAGATCCGTCCGGACCATGCCGAGCGCGACCGAGGTGCCCACCCGGTAGCCCCAGGCGCCCGAGGTGGTCTCGCCCACGACGTTGCCGTCGTGCCAGAGCGTCGACATGTAGGGCGCGTCGCAGTCGCCGGCATCGACGGTGAGCGTGACGAACCGTTTCTTCACACCGCGCTGCTGCTCGGCGAGAAGCGCGGCCTTGCCCGGGAAATCCTGCGGCTTGTCGAACTTCACGAACCGCTCCAGCCCGCCTTCGAGGAGCGAGTAGTCGGTCGACAGGTCGCCCTTCCACGCGCGGTAGCCCTTCTCGATCCGGAGCGAGTTCAGCGCCCACATGCCGAAGGGCTTGGCGCCGGCCGCGAGAACCGCGTCGTAGATCGCCGGCATGTCGGCATTGGCGGCATGCACTTCCCAGCCCAGCTCGCCGGCGAAGCTCACCCGCGCCAGCAACGCGGGCTTGCCCGCGACTTTGGCCTTCTGGAGCGACAGCCACGGCAGGTCCAGATCGGCCTCGGCGATCGCCGCGAAAAGCGCGCGCGACTTCGGGCCGGTGACGATCAGCGTGTCGTATTCGGTCGTGTGGTCGGTCAGCGTCAGTCCGGGGGCGAGGTTGTGCTTCAGGTGCTCCCAGTCATGCCACTGCGCGTTTGCCGCGGTGATCAGCGTGAAATGCTCCTCACCGT
>JBFKMA010000259.1:0-3530 GCA_041630175.1 Albidovulum sp. | reverse complement strand
CGGGCGCCGGCGAGGCGGGCCGCGATGGCCTCGGCGCCCGCGTTGTTGAAGCCGAAGCGGTTGATCACCGCGCGGTCCTCGGTCAGCCGGAAGAGCCGGGGCTTGGCGTTGCCGGGCTGCGGGCGCGGAGTGGCGGCGCCGACCTCGACGAAGCCGAAGCCCGCGCGGGTGAGCGCCGTGACCGCCTCGGCGTTCTTGTCGTAGCCAGCGGCGAGCCCGACGGGGTTGGGAAGCTTCAGGCCGCAAAGCGTGGTGCGGAGCCGCGGCGAACTGGTCGCCCCCGGCAGCGGCACCAGTCTGGCCGCGAGCGCCTTCAGCGACAGGCCGTGCGCGGTTTCGGGGTCAAGCCGGTGCAGGGCGCAAAGGCCGGCGCGTTCGATCAGGTTCACAGTACCCCCTCGGGGAAGATATGTCCGGTGGCACCCAGGGGCAGCGACTTGTCCCAGACCACTTCGCCGATCTGCAGCGGGCGGTAGAGATGCGGAAACAGCGCCCCGCCGCGCGAGGGTTCCCATTTCAGTTCCGGCCCGAGTGCCGCGGAATCGAAGGCCACGAGCACGAGGTCGCTTTCTTCCGCGAAATGCTTCGCGGCGGTCTCGGCGAGCTGGGCGGCGGTGGAGAAATGGATGTAGCCGTCGGCAAGGTCGACCGGCGCGCCGCGGGATTCGCCGGCGGCGCGGAAGGCATCCCATTCGGGGCGGCGGAAGATCTTGAAGACCAGCATGGCGCTGTCATGCCCGCTCGGCCCGCGCCGGTCAATCCCGCGCCGTCATCGCCGCGTCGCGCGTTGCCGCAAGGTGAGGTGTCACGGGCTTTGACTCGCGCCCGCCAAGGCCGCAGTCTTGTGGGATAAAACCCAACGGGAGATTACATCAATGAATATCCGTGCACGTCGCATTGCCGCGATACTCTCGACCGTGGGCGTTCTGAGCGCCACCGCGCCGGCCCATGCTGAGACGGTGAAGCTGACGATCCTCGGCGTCGGCGACGCCTACAACTTCTCCGAGGAGGACGGGCGCGGCGGCTTCGCGCGGCTCAACGCCGTCGCCAGGGCCGAGCGCGCCGCGAATCCGAACACGCTTTACGTCTTCGACGGCGACATGCTGTCGCCCTCGCTGCTGTCGGGCTTCGACAAGGGGCAGAACACGATCGACCTCACGAACCTCGTGCCCTTCGACATCGCGGTTCCGGGCAACCACGAATTCGACTTCGGGCCGGAGAACTTCATCGAGAAGATGAAGGCGTCGAACTACCCGTGGGCGGCGATCAACATCACCAATGCCGACGGCTCGCCGGTCGAGGGGCTCGGCGGGGTGATGGTCAAGGAGGTCGGCGGGCTCAAGGTCGCGCTCATCCCCGTGGCGCAGGACACCTCGCCGGAAGTGTCCTCGACCGGGGATCTCATTTTCCTGCCCACCGTCGAGACCGCCGTCGCGGCCGCGAAACAGGCGCGCGAGGACGGCGCCGATATCGTCGTGGGCGTCGTGCAGACCGACATGTCGAACGACCGCGAACTGATCCGGTCCCATGCCTTCGACGTGATCATGTCGGGCGACGACCATTCCTACGCCACCGCCTATGACGGCGTCACCGCCTATGTCGAGACCTCGATCGACGGCCAGTTCCTGTCGCCCCTCGACCTGATGGTCGAGATCGGCCAGGACCGCGACGGCAAGCGCACCATCGACTGGGTGCCGAACTTCCGCTTCATCGACACCGCGATGGTGGAGCCCGACCCGGAAAGCCAGGCGATGGTGGACGCCTTCCAGGCCAAGCTCGACGAGAGCCTGAACGTCGAGATCGGCACGACCGAGACGATGCTCGATTCCCGCCGCAACGTCATCCGCGCCGAGGAATCGGCGATGGGCAACCTGATTGCCGACGCGCTGAAGGCGGCGACCGGGGCCGATGTCGCGCTGACCAATGGCGGCGGCATCCGCGGCGACCGGACCTACGATCCGGGCACCGTGCTCACCCGCCGCGACGTGCTGACCGAGCTGCCCTTCGGCAATGTCTCGGTGGTGACCGAACTGCCCGGCGCGCAGATCCTCGCCGCGCTCGAAAACGGCGTGAGCCGGGTCGAGGAGGGCGCGGGCCGCTTCCCGCATGTCTCGGGCATGACCTTCGCCTTCGATGCCTCGGCCGAGCCCGGGGCGCGGGTGTCGGAGGTCATGGTCGGCGACGCGCCGCTCGATCCCGGCAAGGTCTACAGGCTTGCCACCAACGACTACATGCTGGGCGGCGGCGACGGCTATTCGGCGCTCGGCGGCGGCAAGGTGATCGTCAATGCCGGCAACGGCAACCTGATGGCCAACGACGTGATCGACTACATCGCCGAGGCCGGCAAGGTGACGGTCGGTGTCGAAGGCCGCATCACGAACCTCGGCGCGAACTGAGCGCCACCGGACCCGGCGCGGCGACGTGCCCGCGCCGGGGCTTGCGGCGATGTGTGGAAACGGGCATAGTGCCGCCGCGACGTTACCTCTTTCGACCACTGTCTCCGTTCTCGGCCTCAGTACTTCGATTGCGACTGACTGCGCCGGGCCGCCGCGATCCTGTGGGCGGCACATGACAGGAGATATCACGATGGCTACGGGCTCCGTGAAGTGGTTCAATGCAACCAAAGGCTTCGGCTTCATCGCGCCGGATGGCGGCAAGAAGGACGTGTTCGTCCACATCTCGGCGCTTGAGCGCGCCGGCATCCGCGAACTGAAGGACGGCCAGAAGGTCACCTTCGACATCGAAGCCGGCCGCGACGGTCGTGAATCGGCGACGAACCTGCAGCTCGCCTGAGTTCAGCGACGTTCGGATTCGGGAAGGGCGGGGCCAAGGCTCCGCCCTTTTCGCTTGGCCGCACCCGCCTCAGTGCAGGCGGGCATGTGTCAGGTAGCCCTCGACCGTCTCCTCGCCGAGCGCCTTCAGCGCCTCGAGCCGGTGCAGCCCCTCGACCAGCACGAAGTTCTCGCCGTCGGCGCGGACCCGGATCGGGGTCAGCTGACCCTCTTCGAGAATGCTTTCGGCCAGAGCCGCGACCTTGGCCGGGTCGAGCGTCTTGGCGCGCTTGACGGGCACGCGGATGCGGTCGATGGGGAAGGTGGTCTTGTGCAGCATCGGGTAGCCTCCGGTTCGGGAGGGGCTGCGCCCAGCCTAGCAGGATGCGGCCGCCGGGGAAGGGGGCTCGTGGCGCCGGATGCCCGGTCCCTCGGGAATGTGCTGCCTTGCGGGGTCAGTTCGCACCGGTGATCGCCACGCGCTGCCGGAGCGCGCCGGTCCCGGCGTCGAGGATCAGGATCTCGTCCGCGGTCGTCACCACCGCGATCCAACCGCGGCCGAAGGTAACCGCCTCGGCCTCGGTGCCCTCGGGCAGCGTGAGGCCGGCCGGAACCGACGGCGCCGGTGTCAGCGTGTCGGGGAGGCGGGTGACAAGCAGGCCGACGATCGTTATCAGGCCGATGATCATGGTTCCGGCAAGCGCCGTGACCAATACCTTGAGAAAGCGCAGTTCGGGCGGGGTGCCCGTCGCCGCGTCG
>JBFKMA010000258.1:0-3586 GCA_041630175.1 Albidovulum sp. | reverse complement strand
TCGAGGTGCGGATCGACACGACCTTCACCTTGTCCGACGATTTCACGGTCTGGATCGCGTTGCCGGCATAGATCGGGCGTTCGAACGTGTCGGCATCGACGACGCCGGAGACGTCCGAGATCACCATCACGTCGAGAAGGGCCGCGACGCGCGGCAGCACGTTCTTCGCATCCGTCGTCGCGGGCGCCACGATATGCGAGTAGTCGCCGGCGAGCGAGGCGATCAGCGCCGCGGTCGGCTCGGCCAGGCGATGGCCGAGCGAGGCGTCCTCGGCGCAGAGCACCTTCTTCACCCCGTCGAGCTTCGCGGCCTCGGCCGCCGCGTCGGCGGCCTTGGCGCCGGCGCAGAGCACCGTCACGTCGCCGAGCATCTTCGCCGCGGTCAGCGCCTTGGCGGTGGCATCGACCGAAAGCTGACCGTCGGTCACTTCACCCAGAAGAAGAACAGCCATCAGAGCACCCCCGCTTCGTCCTTGAGTTTCGCGATGAGTTCATCGACCGAACCCACTTTCACGCCCGCCTTGCGGCCGGCCGGCTCCGCCGTCTTGACGATCGTCAGGCGCGGCGCGACATCGACGCCGTAATCGGCGGCGGTCTTTTCCTCGAGCGGCTTCTTCTTGGCCTTCATGATGTTCGGCAGCGAGGCGTAGCGCGGCTCGTTGAGGCGCAGGTCCACGGTCACGATCGCCGGCATCTTGACCTTGATGGTCTGCAGGCCGCCATCGACCTCGCGGGTCACGATGGCGCTGTCGCCCTCGAGCTTCAGCTCGGAGGCGAAGGCCGCCTGCGACCAGCCGAGAAGTGCGGACAGCATCTGCCCGGTGGCGTTCATGTCGTTGTCGATCGCCTGCTTGCCGCAGATCACCAGACCCGGGCCTTCGGCATCGACGACCGCCTTGAGGAGCTTCGCGACGGCGAGCGGCTCGATGTCAGTATGCACGTCCGAAGCCGCCTCGATCAGGATCGCGCGGTCGGCACCCATGGCGAGAGCGGTGCGCAGCGTTTCCTGCGCCTGCTTCACGCCGATCGAGACCACGACGATCTCTTCGGCCTCGCCGCGCTCCTTGATGCGGATCGCCTCTTCGACGGCGATCTCGTCGAAGGGGTTCATCGACATTTTGACGTTGGCGAGATCGACACCCGATCCGTCCGCCTTCACGCGGACCTTCACGTTGTAGTCGATCACCCGCTTCACAGGCACAAGTACCTTCATGGCCAGCAATCTCCCTTAACCGGACGCCGCCCGCCGGGACGGCAAGAAAAGTTCCCGACCGACCCCTTAGCCGGTCTGACGGCGCGAAAACAGTGCAAAATCGACGCAGATTGTATCGCCGCCGCCAAGTCTTTGATCGGCGCCTTCGATCAGCGATTCGCGCCCGGGACCCAGAGCACGTCGGCGCGGCCCTCGTCATTGGCGATGCGCGCGGCGACGAAGAACCAGTCGGAAAGCCGGTTGAGGTATTTCACCGCCGCCGGGTTCACCGATTCCATCGCGGCCAGTTCCACCGCCATGCGCTCGGCGCGGCGCGACACGGTGCGCGCGAGATGCAGATGCGCGGCCAGCGCCGAGCCGCCGGGCAGGATGAAGCTGCGCAGGGGATCGAGCTTCGCGTTCATCGCGTCGATCTCCGATTCGAGGCGGCCGACCTGCGCGTCGACCATGCGCAGCACCGGATAGCCGGCCTCGGCGTCCTTCTCCATCTCGGGCCGGCAGAGATCGGCGCCGAGGTCGAAGAGGTCGTTCTGGATGCGCGCGAGCGCGGCATCCATCTCGTCCTCCGCATGGAGCCGTGCGAGGCCGAGGACGGAGTTCGTCTCGTCCACGGTGCCGTAGGCGGTGACGCGCAAGCTGTGCTTGGCCACCCGCGTGCCGTTGCCGAGCGCGGTTTCGCCGGCATCGCCGGTCTTGGTGTAGATCTTGTTCAGGACGACCATCAGAACCCCCCGCGGCCGGAGAAGATGACGAAGACGAGGATCAGCGCCACGGCGATGGCCTGGGCGATGATCCGGTAGCGCATGAGCCGGTTGGCGTGCTTGCGGTTGAACTCGCCGCCCTTGGCGAAGCCGCCGATGCCGATCATCAGGATCACCAGTACGGCGAGGCAGGCGGCTGCGGCGATGAGAAAGAGCGGGTCGTCCGTCATGCGAGTTTCCTTCCGTTCGCGGCTTTCTAGCGCGCCCGTGCCCCCCGCGCCAGCGCTCCGCGTGTGTGCGCCGCCTTCCCGCCGCGCAATTGGTCGTGAAACGGGCGAGGGGCAGGCGTCAGGCCTTGCCGATCAGCCGGTGCAGCATTCGCGTCGGCAGGACGCGGCGGGCAACGTTCATCAGGTAGGTGGGCGTCGTGACGAAGTAGCGCGGCGCCGGGTTCGGGGCCTCGAGCGCCCGCAGAAGCTTCGCCGTCACGGCCGAGGCCGGCAGTTCGAACCGGTCGGTCCCGCTTCCCTCATAGAGCCGCTTCAGGAGGGTCGTCCGGTATTGCTCGGCGCGTGGGCTCGCCTCCCAGTCGATCCAGCGCTCGAAATGCGGGATCGAATTGACGCGGATGCGGCTGGTGATCGGGCCGGGCTGGATCAGGATGACGTGGATCGGGGTGTCGGCCATCTCGATCCGGAAGGTCTCGGTCAGGCCCTCCATCGCGAACTTGGTGGCGACATAGGCGCCGCGCCAGCGCATCGGCACGAAGCCGAGCACCGAGGAGCAGTTGACGATCCGGCCATGGCCCTGCGCCCGCATCACGGGCACCACCCGCCGCGTCAGTTCGTGATAGCCGAAGAGGTTGGTCTCGAAGATCTCGCGCAGCGCGCCGGTCGGCAGATCCTCGACCGCGCCGGGGCAGCCATAGGCGCCGTTGTTGAAGACCGCGTCGAGCGTGCCGCCGGTCCGCTCGAGCGCCTCGGCGAGCGCGTCCGCGATGCTCGCCTCGTCGGTATAGTCGAGCCGGAAGCTCTCGAGCCCCTCGTCGCGCAGCCGTTCGCAGTCCGGCTCCTTCCGGCAGGTGGCGAAGACCCGCCAGCCCGCGCGTTTCAGCCCGTGCGCGGCATCGTAGCCGATGCCGGAGGAACAGCCGGTGATGAGGATGCTTCTTGTCATGCCTGCCTCGCGCCTTTGCCACTGGCTAGGCGGTTTTCGCGCGGCTGGCAATCCGGGGGAAATTCCGGCTGGACCCGATCCGGCCGGCGAATTACACCAGATCCATGAGCGACGACACCGACGACCGCAACATCCTGCCCGTGACCCTGTCCGAACCGCTGAGCCGCGCGATCGGCGAGCGTTATCTGACCTATGCGCTCTCGACGATCATGCACCGGGCGCTGCCCGATGCCCGCGACGGGCTGAAGCCGGTGCACCGGCGCATTCTCTACGCGATGCGGGAGTTGAAGCTGTCGTCCACCGGCGGTTTCCGCAAATCCGCGAAGATCTCGGGCGACGTGATGGGTAACTACCACCCCCATGGCGACGCCGCGATCTACGACGCAATGGCGCGGCTCGCGCAGGATTTCAACGTCCGCTACCCGCTCGTCGACGGCCAGGGCAATTTCGGCAATATCGACGGCGACAACCCCGCGGCCTCGCGCTACACCGAGGCG
>JBFKMA010000257.1:0-3595 GCA_041630175.1 Albidovulum sp. | reverse complement strand
GCATCAGCCGGTCCTGGTAGTCGAGCGCCTTGGCATAGTCGCCGGCCAGCGTCGCCTCCTGGAACTCGGCGCAGAGCCGGGGCGCCACGTTCGCGGTGACCGAGATGCAGCCGACGCCGCCATGGGCGTTGAAGCCGAGCGCGGTCGCGTCCTCGCCCGAGAGCTGGATGAAGTCGCGCCCGCAGGAGGCGCGCTGCTGGCTCACCCGCTCGATCTTGCCGGTCGCGTCCTTGACGCCGACGATGCGGGGAAGCTTGGCAAGCTCGCCCATCGTCTCGGGCGTCATGTCGACGACCGAGCGGCCGGGGATGTTGTAGATGATGATCGGCAGATTGCAGGCGTCGTGCATCGCCTTGAAATGGGCGTACATTCCGCGCTGCGTCGGCTTGTTGTAATACGGCGTAACGACGAGCGCCGCATCGGCGCCCACCTCCTCGGCGGCGCGGATGAGCTCGATCCCCTCCTCGGTGGAGTTCGAGCCGGCGCCGGCGATCACCGGGATGCGGCCGGCGGCGGCCTTCACGACTTCCTCGATGACGCGGATATGCTCCTCGTGGCTCAGGGTCGGGCTCTCGCCGGTCGTGCCGACCGGGACGAGGCCGTGGCTGCCCTCGGCGATGTGCCATTCCACGAGTTTCTTGAGCGTGTCCAGATCCAGCGCGCCGTTCTTGAACGGCGTGACGAGGGCTGGGATGGACCCTTTGAACATGACACGCTCCTTTGAGTGCTGGGCCGGAATCGCCCGTTGAAATCGCGCGGAACCTATAGGCATCGGGCGGGCTTGCCAAGTTTCCCTGTTGCGGGCGCCATCCACCGCGCTATCCTTTCTCAAAACAATCGAAGCAGTGAAAAAAATGATCCGTGAAGCCTTGCGCGCCGCGCCGCTGGCGCTTGCCATTCTCCTGCCCGCGAGCCTGGCCGCCCGCGCCGACGACACGGCGGGTTTCCGCGCCGCGCTTGCCGCCGCCGACAAGGGCGACTGGCAAACGGCCGTCGCCAAGGCGCGCGTCGCGGGGCCGCTTGCCGCCGCCGTCATCGACTGGGAGAGGCTGCGCGAGGGCAGGGGCACTTTCGGCGAGTTCGTCGACTTCCTCGCCCGCCATCCCGACTGGCCGGGCCTGTCGCTCCTGCGCCGGCAGGGCGAGGCGGCGATCGGCGAGGGCATCGATGCGAATGCCGTCATCAGCTATTTCGCACCGCAAAGGCCGCAGACCGGCACCGGCAGCCTCGCGCTGATCGCCGCGCTCCAGGCCACCGGCGAGGCGCAGGACGCGACCGAGGAGGCGGTGCGCGCCTGGCGCAGCCTGCCGATGACCGAGGGCGCATACGCGCTCTTCCTCGCGGGCCACGGGGCGCTCCTGAAGGATCATCACGACGGCCGCATGGCGGCGATGCTGCGCGGCGGCCATGTCGCCGATGCGCGGCGCATGCTCAAGCTCTCGAGCACCTATACCCGCGCCGTCGCCGAGGCCCGCATCGCGCTTCAGACCGATGAGAAGGGCGTGGACAACCTCATCGCCAAGCTGCCGGAAAGCGCGCTGGATTCCGGCGGCCTCGCCTATGACCGCTTCCGCTGGCGGATCCGCAAGGACTTCTACGACAGCGCCGACGAGCTGCTGCTCGAACGCTCCGTGAGCGCCGAGGCGCTCGGCGATCCCGAGCAATGGGCGGACTGGCGCCGCCGCCTCGCCCGCAAGGAAATGCGCGAGGGCGATGCCGGCCGCGCCTACAAGATGGCCGCCCGGCACCATCTGAGCGCCGGTTCCGACTATGCCGATCTCGAATGGCTGGCGGGCTATATCGCGCTGAGGAAGCTCGGCGACGCCAAGACCGCGCTTGTCCATTTCGACCGTTTCGCCAAGGCGGTGAACGGCCCGATCAGCCTTGGGCGCGCCGGCTACTGGCGCGGGCGCGCCTACGAGGCGCTGGGCATGGGGGCCGAGGCCCGGGCCGCATATGCCGAGGGCGCGCGCTACCCGACCGCCTTCTACGGTCTCCTCGCGGCCGAGAAGGCCGGCCTGCCGCTGTCCCCGGCGATGGCGGGGACCGAGCGCTATCCCGACTGGCGCATCACGCGGTTCGCGCAATCCTCGGTGCTGCTCGCGGCGCGGGAACTGATGGCGGCGGGCGACCGCACGCTCGCCGCGCGGTTCCTGCTGCATCTCGCCGAGAGCCTTTCCGGCGACGAGATCGGCGCGCTCGCCGGCCTGGCGATGGAGGCGAACGAGGCCTATGTCGCGCTGTCGCTGGCCAAGGCGGCGGCCGACAAGGGCGTGATCTGGCCCGCGGCCTATTTCCCGGTGCCGGCTTTGTCGGGGCTCGACCTGCCGGTGCGGCCGGAACTCGCGCTGGCGATCGCGCGGCGCGAGAGCGAGTTCAATCCCACCGTCGTCTCCCATGCCGGGGCGCGGGGGCTCATGCAGGTGATGCCGGCGACGGCGAAGATGATGGCCAAGAAGATCGGCGTCTCCTATGACGGCGGCAAGCTCACCTCGGACTGGCAGTACAATGCCCGGCTCGGCGCGGCCTATCTCGACGAGCTGGTGGACCAGTTCGGCAATTCGCCGCTTCTGGTCGCCGCCGGCTACAATGCCGGGCCGGGCCGCCCGCGCAAATGGATGGCCGAGTTCGGCGATCCGCGCAGCGAGGACGTCGATCCGGTGGACTGGATCGAGGCGATCCCGTTCCGCGAAACCCAGACCTACGTGATGCGGGTGGCCGAGAGCCTGCCGATCTACCGGGCGCGGCTGTCGGGTCAGGCCGGGCCGCTGCGCTTCACCGAGGAGCTGAAGGGGCGTTGAGCCAGGTCGACCGGTTGCGGCTCGGCCAGTGGGAACACCGCGTCGTAGGCCCAGTTGAACGCGAAGGCGTAGACCAGATAAAAAAGGGCAAAGGACAGGTCCATCACGAAGGCCTGGACCAGCGAGACGCCGAGATACCAGGCGATGAACGGCATCAGAACCGCCAGCAGCCCGATCTCGAACAGCGCGGCGTGAACGATCCGCGTCACCAGCGTTTTTCGCACATCGCCGGAAAGCCGCAGCATCGCGCGGTCGAACAGGATATTGAAGGCGTAGTTCCAGAGCGTCGCGAGCGTCGCGCCGACGATGCTGACAAGACCGATGTCGTGCATCGGCAAGCCGAATACCAGGGCGCCAAGCGGCGTGATGAGCACGAGGCCGACAAGCTCGAAGCTGACGGCGTGCCGGATACGGTCGGATGTCGTGCGCATGATGCTCCCCGACTGTGGTTCGGGCCGTCCCGAAAAATGCGCCCGGATCGGGGGAGGTCGTCCTCGCTTCGGGGCGGAATACAAGGGTGCGGACCGCCGGCGCAAGGGCCCGGGGGGCTGCGCCTCTCGGGTGCTTCAGGCTTGGGCCTTGACCCGCGCTCGCCAGAGCGTGAACAACCCCGCCGCCACGACGATCGCCGCGCCGATGGCGACGTTGGTCTCCAACGTCTCGTCAAAGACGGTGATGCCGAGTGCCGCGGCGAACACGAGCTGCAGATAGGCGAAGGGCTGGACCGCGCTCGCTTCGGCGACTTCGAGCGCCTTGATCATCAGCCAGTGGGCTCCCGCCGCCGTGCAGCACAG
>JBFKMA010000256.1:0-3615 GCA_041630175.1 Albidovulum sp. | reverse complement strand
TGTCAAATCGCCCCCGCGGGATCAATTCCGCGATCTCGTGGACCGATAGACATTTCCAATCGAAACGCCCGATTTCCAATCAGCAAACTTCTCACGCCGCGCATGCGGGCGATGGACAGGAAGCGGCGCATTGCGTATCTCCTGCGCCATGAACTGGGATCAGGAAATCGACGCGACGGGGCTTCTGTGCCCGCTGCCGGTGCTCAAGGCGCGCAAGCGGCTCCAAGGCATGGCGTCGGGCGGCGTCCTGCGGCTCATCGCGACCGATCCGGCGGCGGTGATCGACGTGCCGCATTTCTGCGCGGAATCCGGGCACGAGCTGATCGCGACCGCCGAAGAGGGCGCGGCGCAGATCTATCTCATCCGCCGCCGCTGACCTCGCCCGCCTCCCCGGCCCGGCAGCGATGGCGGGCGGCGAAGGCTTCGAGTTCGCGCGGATCGGCGGGGTGGCCGGTGAAGGTCTCCAGGTAGGTGGGGATCCGCAGGAGCCGCCTCTCCAGCGTCTCGGCTTTGCCGAGCGCGATGTAGCCGACCTGGGTGAGGTAGATCGCGTTGGCGCGGATATCGGCCGCCTCGGCACCGTAGCCGTGGCGCTCGAACATCGCGCGAATCGCGGAGACGCGGGCGGCATCGGCGGCCTCGAAGGCCGCCTGCAGGCCGGTATCGTTTCGCGCCCAGTTCCGCATCGCGAGGTCGAGCGCGGAATCGAACAGTTGCGGCGCGATCCAGCAGTCGAAGAGATTGAGCACCGCGGCGTTGATCGTCGGCGCCGGCAATTCGGTCTGGCGAATCAGGTTGCCGGTGTTCTTCTCCTGCCAGCGCTTCACCAAAGCCGCGAGCAGCGCCTCGCGGTCGGTGAAATGCCAGTAGAAGCTGGTCCGCGACAGCCGGAGGCGCTTGGCCAGAGGCAGGATCTTCACCGCCTCGACCCCGCCCTCGATCAGCATCCCGTAGGCGGCCTCGATCCAGCCCGCCTCCGTCCCGCGCCAACCGCGCCCAAGCGATTCCATGTCGTCCATGCCGCTCTCTAACCGGATATCGCGACCGCGGGTCGAAAAAAATCGACACAGGTGTCGGTTTTTGCCACTCTGCCCCGGAAAATCTGCTCTACAACCGATTCCGCAACCGCCCGGACCGTGCCGGGCGCCTTCGGACAGGAACCCGCCATGGCCTCGAACGACCCGCTTCTCCAGCCCTATCAGCTGAAGCACCTGACGATCAGAAACCGGATCATGACGACGAGCCACGAGCCCGCCTATCCGGAAGCCGGCATGCCGAAGGACCGCTACCGCGCCTACCACGTCGAGCGCGCCAAGGCCGGGATCGGCATGACGATGACTGCCGGCTCGGCCGCGGTGTCGAAGGACAGCCCGCCGGTCTTCAACAACATCCTCGCCTACAGGGACGAGGTCGTGGGCTGGATGAAGAAGCTCACCGACGAATGCCACGACCATGGCTGCGCGGTGATGATCCAGCTGACCCATCTCGGCCGCCGCACGCATTGGAACAAGGGCGACTGGCTGCCGGCCGTCACCCCCTCGCACCAGCGCGAGCCGGCCCACCGCGCCTTCCCGAAGAAGATCGAGGACTGGGACATCCGCCGCATCATCCGCGACTATGCCGATGCCGCCGAGCGCATGGCCGCGGCCGGTCTCGACGGGATCGAGCTCGAATGCTTCGGCCATCTGCTCGACCAGTTCATGTCGCCGCTGACCAACGAACTGGACGCGCCCTATGGCGGCAGCCTTGAGAACCGCGCCCGCTTCGCGCTCGACGTCGTCGCGGCGATCCGCGAGCGGGTCGGGCCGAAGCTCCTGATCGGCATGCGCTACACCGCCGACGAGACCGAGACGGGCGGCATCACCGAGGAGGAGGGCGTCGCGATCGGCCATCTCTTCAAGGAATCGGGCAATGTCGATTTCCTCAATATCGTGCGCGGCCGCATCCACACCGACCCGGCGATGACCGATCTGATCCCGATCCAGGGCATGAAATCGGCGCCCCATCTCGACTTCGCGGGCCGCATCCGCGCCGAGGTCGGGCTGCCGACCTTCCACGCCGCGCGCATTCCCGACGTCGCGACCGCGCGCCATGCGGTCGCCTCCGGCAAGCTCGACATGGTCGGCATGACCCGCGCCCACATGGCCGATCCGCATATCGTGAAGAAGATCATCGAGGGCCGCGAGGAGGACATCCGGCCCTGCGTCGGCGCCAATTACTGTCTCGACCGGATCTACCAGGCGGGCGACGCGCTCTGCACCCACAACGCCGCGACCGGGCGCGAGCTGACGATGCCGCACACGATCCCGGCGGCCGCCGAGAAGAGGAAGGTGGTGATCGTCGGCGCCGGCCCCGCCGGGCTCGAAGCCGCCCGCGTCGCCGCCGAGCGCGGCCATGACGTGACCGTGTTCGAGGCCGCCTCGCAGCCCGGCGGCCAGATCCGGCTGACCGCGCAGAACCCGCGCCGCAAGGAGATGATCGGCATCATCGACTGGCGCATGGCGCAATGCGCCGCCCGCGACGTCGAGTTCCGCTTCGACACCTGGGCCGAGGCCGGGGACGTCACCGCGCTCGACCCCGACGTGGTGATCATCGCCACCGGCGGGCTGCCGCATACCGAGGTGCTGGAGGCGGGCAACGATCTGACCGTGTCGTCCTGGGACCTGATCTCGGGCGACGTGAAGCCGGGCGCGAACGTGCTGGTCTACGACGATGCCGGCGATCATGCCGGGCTGCAGGCCGCCGAGGTCGCCGCGAAGGCGGGTGCCAAGGTCGAGATCATGACGCCCGACCGCAGCTTCGCGCCGGACGTGATGGCGATGAACCTCGTGCCCTACATGCGCTCGATGCAGGACAAGGACGTGACCTTCACCGTCACTTACCGCCTGACCTCGTTGGCGAAGGACGGCAACCGGCTCAAGGCGGTGATCGGCTCGGATTACATGCCGCTCGCCAAGGAGAAGCATTACGACCAGGTCGTGGTGAACCACGGCACGCTGCCGCTCGACGAGCTCTATTTCGAGCTGAAGCCCCGCTCGGTGAACCTCGGCGAGGTCGACTACGAGGCGCTGATCGCCGGCCGGCCGCAGACCGTGACCGGCGGGCCGGAGGGCGGGTTCCGGCTGTTCCGGATCGGCGACGCGGTCGCGGCGCGCAACACCCATGCCGCGATCTACGACGCGCTCAGGCTGGTGAAGGACATCTGAGCCGACACTTCCCCTTTCCGCCCCGGTTGCTATTGTGACGCCTTGGGACCGGTCCGCACTTCGGTGACGGACCGGCCCGGGAACCGCAAAGACGGTCGGGAGGAAAGGCGAAGATGCAGTATCTCTGCGCGAAATCCGCGAAGGAGGCCGCCGAGGCGCTGGCCGCCGCGCCGGGGCTGACCCGGATCCTGGCGGGCGGCACCGATGTGCTGGTCCAGCTCAAGGCGGGCATGGCCGAGCCCGACCTGATCGTCGACATCAAGCGTATCCCGGGCCTGCGCGAGATCACCGCCGAAGACGGCGGCTACCGCATCGGCGCGGCGGTCTCGGGCGCCGAGCTTGGCGAGCATGCGGGCCTCTGCGCGCTCTGGCCCGGCGTGGCCGAGGGCTTCCAGCTCATCGGCTCCAC
>JBFKMA010000255.1:0-3666 GCA_041630175.1 Albidovulum sp. | reverse complement strand
TGCCAGATCCAGCCCGATCATCGTATCCTTCATCTCGCCGTCCTCTCCGCTTCTTGGCTATGAACACCACGACCTTGGCACACCGCGATGCCGTCTGGGGAGGGCGGCAACCACCCCATCTCCATCGTCGCCATAGCGCGCGGCGGAGGTGTCTTGATGCCCGCGGGATCTCGTTGCACGCTACGGCGCCGGCGGTGACGGTCTCCCATGGCTTGGCGTTCTTGCGGAGTGGGATGACAGCGGCAGCACCGCGGTCGGCGATGGCGTCGCGGCACTTGCGGTGTCGTAGGCGCCGTTGGCGGTGACGCTGCCGATCTCCTGATCCGCCGGGATCTGCGCGGGCAGGTCGGGTAGGATAGGTGCGTCGCCGATGTGGCTCCCGGTGATCTCGACGGCCCGGACTTCCAGAGTTTGCTCGTCGATCCCGAGGTGGATCTTGCGCCAGATCCGCCGTTTGGGCCCCGCGCACATCGTTGTGGTCCGACTTGTTCACTTGGGCCTTGAGAAATGCCTTCGTGTGACGGGTTTCAACGCATATCACCGGCAGTCCGGCCCGGGCCAGCCCTACGAACAGCCACTGGGACAGGGGGGCGGGCTTCTAACCCGATCCGCTCGGCCTTCCAGGCAGCGTCTTTCAGGACCGCGACGATGTCCTCGGGGTGGCTCTCCACAGACTTGACCGTCCTCATCGACAATGCATATCGCGGTCTCTTTCACCGCCACGTCGAGCCCGGTGAAGTGCTTCATGCTGCGTGTCCTCCTGATGTTTGTGGTTGCCAGGGCAGATCACGTTTACCATCAGCTCGAAGAGCAGCAGCTCTCCCGTAAACCACGGTCGAGGTCGCGGCTCACGCCGAATATCCCATCTGGATTCACGAGGTGAATCCCTCACGGGATTTGCGCAACAGAGCCATTCGGCGGGCTCGCTATTGGCGCTGACGGGTTGCAGCGGTTACCATGTGCACGGCGCGGACGCGCATGATCGAGTGCCGTCGCCAAGCCGAGACGATGCCTTGTTCAGGCGGCGCGCGGGGCCGATGGTAGCCAGTCTTGATCTTCTCCTTGGCTGAGCGATGCTTCCGCGTACGTCGGCGAATGCCCTTCACCATCGCCTCAGTTGTCGGCCTCGCTGTCCCGGGTTGCTGTCTGATCTCCACTCCTTGGCGGTTGCGATGAGCCAGCCCCCCGTTACGAAATCAAGTCAGATGTCCCATGGGTGCTGATGAGGGGCACGCGGTCAGCCTCCGACGTACACTCCGTCCCTGGGGCGGTAGAAGATTTTCTGGTTGTGCAGCCGTCCCAGCAGATCCTGAACTTGGCGCAGGGAGGTCTCACGGTCATTCCTGGCCGCGCCGGATGCCTCAAGCAGTTCTTGCGACAGGGCATCCCGGGTGCGCCGCAGCGCGGTTTCGATGAGGTCCATGTCCGCGACGGACAGTTCGAACATATCGTTATACTTGGGCATCTTCCCTCCTCTGCCGGATGTCTCCCGCGCCGGGCATTCCGGATCACCGCAAGCATAGGGCGAGTCGCACGTTATCCGAAACCGGTTTTCCGCGCGGAACCGGGCCAACTGGCCGGACCGCGGTGTCACTCCGCCGGGTTCGCCTCGGCCTTGCGGCGCCCGAACCAGCGGCGCTTCGCGGCGTTCCTCTCGCGCTTCGGCCCCATGCCGCGCGAGGTCAGCATCAGGAGCGACGGCGTCACGACGAGCGTCAGCACCGTCGCGAAGGCCAGCCCGAAGACGATCGCCGAGGAGAGCGCGATCCACCACTGGGTCGAGGGCGCGCCGAAGGTCGTCTCGTGGCTCAGAAGCTCGAGGTTGAAGCCGAAGGCGATCGGGAAGACCCCGAGGATCGCGGTCACGGCCGTCAGCACCACCGGCCGGGCGCGTTCGTGGCAGGTCTCGAGGATCGCCGCGACCTTCTCCATGCCCTCGCGGCGCAGGTTGTCGTACGTGTCGATAAGCACGATGTTGTTGTTCACCACCACCCCCGCGAGCGCGATGATCCCGATCCCGGTCATGACGATGCTGAACGGCTGGCCCATGATCATCAGCCCGAGGAACACGCCGATCGTCGACATGATCACCGCCGAGAAGATCAGCCAGACCGAGATGAAGCGGTTGAACTGCGCCAGCAGCACCGCGAAGATCAGCGCCAGCGCGGCGAGGAAGGCCTTGCCGAGGAAGGACATCGCGGCCGCCTGTTCCTCGTCCTCGCCGGCGAGCCGCCAGCGGATGCCGTTCTTCTCGAGGTCCGAGGCGGCGAGCTTCTCGGCGATGGCTTGGCGGATCGGGTCGGCCTGCACGCCCTCGCGGATATTGGCCTGCACGGTCACTGTGCGGCGGCCGTCGATGCGGGTCAGCGTGCCGGTGGTGGGGGTCGCCTTGCGGGTGACGAAATTGGCGATCGGTACCGGACCTTGCGCGGTCTCCACCCGGAGTTGGTCGAGCGCGGCGATGGTGCGCTGATCGGGCGGCAGGCGCAGCACGATGTCGACCGCGTCGTCCGAGCCGGCGGGCCGGTAGTCCGACAGTTTCAGCCCATCGGTCACGAGTTGCACCACCGCGCCCACCGCGCCCGTCGAGACGCCGTAGCGCGCCGCGGCGGCGCGGTCGACGAGGATCTCCCAGTCGATGCCGGGCGGCGGCAGGCCGTTGTCGATGTCGATGATCTCGGGCAACTTGGCCAGTTCGTCGGCGATCTGCCGCGCGGCCTCGTTCAGCCCGGCCGGGTTCGCGGCCGAAAGCCGGATCTGGACCGCCTTGCCGGTGGGCGGGCCGGCCTCGGGCACGGAGACCTCGACCTCCACGCCCGGGATGCCCTGCATCGCCCCGCGCAGGTCGGCGAGGATCGCGTTGGCGTTCTTCCGCTCGCGCCAGTCGACGAATTCGTACTGGATCACGCCGATGACGTCGGCGGCGACGGTGCTGTTGGCGAAGCCGCCGGCGGCCTGGCCGGCGCGGGTATAGACGGTCTCGATCCCGGGCCAGCCGAGGATCCGGGTCTCGGCTTCGCGGGTCAGCGCGTCCTTCTCCTCGATCGAGAGATTGCCGCGGGCATGGACGTAGAGCAGGCCGTAATCGGGCTCCACGTTGGGGAAGAACTCGACGCCCTTGCCGAAGGTGCCGTAGGCAAAGGGCACCGCCACGAGGGTCGCGACGGCGGTCAGCGTCACCAGCCAGGGATGGCGGATCGCGCGGGCGACGAAGCGCATGTAGAGGCTGTTGCGGCTGCGGTCCTCCTCCTTCACCGGCCGGGCGATGATCGCGCCGATCGTCGGCGCGAAGTAGAGCGCGTAGACGAGCGAGGCCGAGAGCGTCGCGATCAGCGTGATCGGCATGTATTTCATGAACTCGCCGACGACGCCGGGCCAGAAGAGAAGCGGCGAGAAGGCCGCCACCCGGGTCGCCGTCGCGGCGATCACCGGCCCCGCCATTCGGTGCGAGGCGAGCGCGAAGGCCTCGCGCTTGCCCATGCCTTCGGACATCCGGCGTTCGGCATATTCGGTGACGATGATGGCGTCGTCGACGAGCATGCCGACCGCGAGGATCAGGCTGAACAGCACGACGATGTTGACGGTGAGCCCCGCGAGCTGCAGCCCGAGGATGCCGATCAGGAACGAGGCCGGAATCGCGAGGCCGATCAAGAGCGAGGCGCGCCC
>JBFKMA010000254.1:0-3675 GCA_041630175.1 Albidovulum sp. | reverse complement strand
CCTCCGAGGCGCCCGACGCGCCGGCGCTCGAGATGATCTGGGCTCTGGCGCCGGGCGGTGCCGACCGGCCGGGGCTGATCTGGGCCGGCACCCTGCCGGGCGGGCTGTTCAGGAGCGACGACCGGGGCGAAAGCTGGGTGCTGGTCGAGAGCCTCTGGACCGTGCCGCAGCGCGAAAAGTGGTTCGGCGGCGGCTACGATCATCCCGGCATCCATTCGATCCTCGTCGATCCGCGCGACAGCGACCGGATCGCGCTCGGCGTCTCCTGCGGCGGGGTCTGGCTGACGGCAGATGGTGGCGCGACCTGGGAACAGGGCGGCCACGGCCTGCGCGCCGATTTCCTGCCGCCGGATCAGCAGTTGGACCCGACGAGCCAGGATCCGCATCTCATCACGGCCTGCGCTTCCGATCCCGACCGCATCTGGTGCCAGCACCATTGCGGCATCTTCTCCTCGAAGGACGGTGGCCGGACCTTCGCCGAACATACCGCCGCGGCGCGGCCCTCGGGCTTCGGCTTCGCCGTCGCGGTGCATCCGCATCGGCCCGACCACGCCTGGTTCGCGCCCGGGGTGAAGGACGAATGCCGGGTGCCGGTGGACGGCAGGCTCGTCGTCAGCCGGACCACGGATGGCGGCGCGAGCTTCGACATCCTCGCCGGCGGTCTGCCGCAGGAAAACGCCTATGACCTCGTCTACCGCCACGCGCTGGTTGTCGATGAGACCGGCGAGCGGCTCGCGATGGGCTCCACCACCGGCAATCTCTGGACCTCGGCCAATGGCGGCGAGGACTGGCGCCTCGTCTCCTCGACGCTGCCGCCGATCGCCCAGGTCGCCTTCGCCTGAGCCCGCGCGGGGCTTGACCCCGCAGGGCCTTCCCCCATAGATGCGCCGGACCTTGGAAGGAGGGCGGATCATGGGCTTCAGGATGGGCATCGTCGGGCTGCCGAATGTCGGCAAATCGACGCTTTTCAACGCGCTCACGCGAACCGCCGCCGCGCAGGCCGCGAACTTCCCGTTCTGCACGATCGAGCCGAATGTGGGCGAGGTCGCCGTTCCCGACGACCGGCTCGACAAGCTCGCCGCCATCGCCGGCTCGAAGCAGATCATCCCGACCCGGATCACCTTCGTCGATATCGCCGGCCTCGTCCGCGGCGCCTCGAAGGGCGAGGGCCTCGGCAACCAGTTCCTCGCCAATATCCGCGAGGTCGACGCCATCGCCCACGTGCTGCGCTGCTTCGAGGATGACGACGTCACCCATGTCGAGGGCCAGATCGACCCGATCGCCGATGCCGAGACCATCGAGACCGAGTTGATGATCGCCGACATGGAATCGATCGAGCGCCGGCTCGCCAACATCGCCCGCAAGATCAAGGGCGGCGACAAGGAGGCGGTGGCGCAGGAGCGGCTGATGAGGCAGGCGCTCGCCGTGCTCGAAGCCGGCCAGCCCGCGCGCACCGTCAAGGTCGCCGAGGACGACGAGAAGGCCTGGCGGATGCTCCAGCTTCTGACCTCGAAACCCGTCCTCTACGTCTGCAACGTCGAGGAAGCCTCCGCCGCCAACGGCAACTCGCTTTCCGCGAAGGTCGCGGAATTGGCGGCGAAGCAGGGCGCGGGTTCGGTCGTGATCTCGGCCAAGATCGAGGAGGAGCTGGCGCAGATGCCCGCCGAGGACGCCGCGATGTTCCTCGAGGAGATGGGACTCGAGGAAGCCGGCCTCGACCGGCTGATCAAGGCCGCCTACGAGCTTCTCGGGCTTCAGACCTATTTCACCGTCGGCCCCAAGGAGGCCCGCGCCTGGACGATCACCAAGGGCACGCTCGCGCCGCAGGCGGCGGGCGAGATCCACGGCGATTTCGAGCGCGGCTTCATCCGCGCCGAAACCATCGCCTATGCCGATTACATCGCCGGCAACGGCGAGGCCGGCGCCCGCGAGATGGGCAAGTTCCGCGTCGAGGGCAAGACCTACGAGGTCAAGGACGGCGACGTGCTGCACTTCCTGTTCAACGCGTGACGACCCGGGCCGCGTAGGTTCGGCGGAGCCGGGCCGACCGGCGCGAGGTGCAGCTCAGGCGCAAAGGCCGCTGATCGTGAATTTCCCGGCGCGCTCGGGGTAATCTTCCTCCCACGGCATCGAGCGCAGCCCGCGCGTCGTGATCGAGACGCGGCCGGTCGATCTGTAGTAGGTGTAGACGATCACGACGTCGCCAACCCGCCTGAGGCGATCGAAATACGTGATCTCCAACCTGTCGCCGTAATCCTCCACCGTGCCCTTCGCGCCGGTCCCCCTCAATTCGGCGGTGGAGCCATCGATGATATGCTGGCTCCGCGGAGGAACGATGGCCCTGATGTCGCGCGAATTGCCAGCGCCGCTGTAGCGGGTCATTTCACAGGTCAGTTCCGTCGGTGCAGTCTGCGCCTGAGCGGACGCAGCGAAGGCGAGCATCGCGGCCAGAACAGCGGCAACTCTCATGATTGTCTCCTACTCAAAACAGTGCCGATTTCTGATTCGTGCCTTATTCTCAAGTTTCTAGCGAGTGATCGGAGATCTGGATAGCGGGAAAGTCGAGGCGCAGGGCATCGCGCCCGAGGCCGGGCGGCGGCGGCGCAAGGGGCGGATTTCGCGCCACGGGGCCGGGTCCGCGAGCGGAACCGGCATTGGGCTCCGGCTTCGCGCGCGGAAGTTCCGGACCCTACGACCGATGCCCGAACGCTCCGGTCTTCGCCCTCTTCATCAGCCGGTCGAAATCCGCGCCCGCGACCGAGACCAGCGTGCGGTGGTCGCCGCCTTCGAACCAGACCCGGTCGAGCCCGGCGAGGCTCTCGTCGACCACGACCGGCACGCCATAGGCCTCTCCCACCGGCGGCGCCGCCCCGACATCGCAATCGTCGAAGATCGCCTTGACCTCGGTTTCGCTCGCGAGACCGATGCGGCGGTCGAGAATCCCCTGCAGCGCGCTGAGATCGACCCGGTGGCTCGATGGCACGACCGCGATAACATGGCCGTCCTCAAGATGGATCGCCACCGATTTCGCGAGCCTGTCCCCGGGGATATGCGCGGCCTCGGCCGATTCGCTGGCGGTGGCGGTGCGTGGATGGGTGACGGTCTTGTATTCGACGCCCTGACTGTCGAGATGGGCCTTGAGACGCTTTGCGATCGTCATGATGAACTCCCATGCGGTATCATGGGCGCACCGGCGGAACCGGCGCCGGGCGCCCGTTTCCTGAACCTCCAGTCTGCGCCTCCCTCCGCCGCCGGGCAAGCCCCGGCACGGCCAGAAGTAACAGACACCACTGGGCCTTTCTGGCGTGCCGCCGCGGCTAGGCTTCGCGGTTCTGCCGCGCCCGACCTTTCCGCTTGCTCACCCGGCGTCCTGCCATTAAACGGGCAGACGGAGACGTGGCCGAGTGGTCGAAGGCACACCCCTGCTAAGGGTGCAGACGGGAAACCGTCTCGAGGGTTCGAATCCCTTCGTCTCCGCCACTTTCCCTCGCGAAAGCGTTCTCCCGATCCGGGACTCTGTTGCACAAACGGGCTGATGGCCGAGCTTCCCCTTTCTCCGGACGGATTCATCCCACGGTCTCGGTGACGGGTATGCCAAGGGCGGTGTAGCCGTTCAGGACGGCGATACGGACCTGGATCTCGGCGACTTGGCGGTCGAAGTCCCGTGCCATGAGG
>JBFKMA010000253.1:0-3706 GCA_041630175.1 Albidovulum sp. | reverse complement strand
GCTTGCTCTTACCGGCGCCGGCGACTAGGCAGGGCGCATGAGGCTGCTATTTCTAGGCGACGTTGTGGGGCGGGCGGGGCGCGCGGCATTGGCCGCGCAACTCGCGAAACTGCGCGATGAATGGGCGCTCGACTTCGTCGTGGTGAACGGCGAGAACGCGACCTCGGGCGTGGGGCTGTCGCCCGATCACGCTAGGGCGATCCTGGCAGCGGGGGCCGATTGCATCACGCTCGGCGATCATGCCTTCGACCAGAAGGACATGCTGTCCTTCATCGAGTCCGAGCCGCGCATCCTGCGCCCGCTCAATTTCGCCAAGACCGCGCCCGGCAAGGGTGCGCGGGTCTACGAGGCGCGCGGCGGGCGCAAGGTGCTGGTGGCGCAGGCGCTCGGCCAGGTCTTCATGAAACGGCCCTTCGACGATCCGTTCTCGGCCATGGACGCGGTGCTGCGCGCCCATCCCCTCGGCGGAGCGGTGCAGGCCGCGATCGTCGACATGCATTGCGAGGCCACGAGCGAGAAAATGGGCATGGGCCACTGGTGCGACGGGCGCGCGAGCCTCGTCGTCGGCACCCATACCCATGTGCCCACGGCCGACACGCAGATCCTGGCCCGCGGCACCGCGTTCCAGTCCGATGCCGGCATGTGCGGCGACTATGATTCGATCATCGGCATGGACAAGCTCGAACCGATGCGGCGCTTCGTCACCGGCATGGGCAAGGAGCGCCTTTCGCCCGCAAATGGCGAGGCGACGCTCGCCGGGATCTATGTCGAGACTGACGACCGGACGGGGCTGGCCACCCGAGTGCGGATGATCCGCGTCGGCGGGCGGCTCGAACCTGCGCGGCCGTGATGCCGGCGCGCTGGCTGTTTCTCGCGCTTTTCGTGATCGGCGCGAGCTGGGGCCTGACCACGCCGCTGTCGAAATTCGTGGTGCAGGGCGGCTACCGGCATTTCGGCATCATCTTCTGGCAGCTCGTCATCGCGAGCGCGATGCTCGGCGGCTGGCTCGCGATCCGCGGGCGCGGCCTGCCGCTCGGCCCGGCCGCGCTTCTGCGCTACGCGTTCATCGCGATCGTCGGAACGATCCTGCCGAACGCGGCCTTCTACATCGCACAGGAGGGGCTCCCGGCCGGGCTGGTCGCGGTCTTCATCGCGCTCGTTCCGATGTTCGCGATGCCGCTGGCGTTCGGCCTCGGGCTCGAACGGGTCGAGCCGGTGCGGTTTGTCGGCATCCTCGCGGGGCTGGCGGGCATCCTGATGATCGTCCTGCCGGAATCGAGCCTGCCCGACCGCGCCGGCCTCGCCTTCGTGCCCTTCGCGCTGGCCTGCGCGCTCTGCTACGCGGTCGAGGCGACGGGGCTCGGGCGGCTCGGCACGGCCGGGCTCGACCCCGTCGAACTCCTGGCCGGCGCCTCGATCCTCGGGCTCGCGATCGCGCTGCCGCTCGCGCTTCTGACCGAGAGCTGGATCACGCCGGCGCTTCCGGTCACCCGCGCCGACGTCTCGCTCATCGTCACGGCGGTGATCCATGCCCTGGCCTATGCCGGCTATGTCTGGATCGTCGGGCATGGTGGCGCGGTCTTCGCCGCGCAGGTGAGCTACCTGGTCACCGGAACCGGCGTGCTCTGGTCCATGGCGATCCTCGGCGAGCGCTATTCGCCCTGGATCTGGGGCGCGCTCGGCACCGTGTTCCTCGGCCTGTTCCTCGTCCAGCCGCGGCCGGTCCGCGGCAGCGATGGAAGTCTCCTTGCTCTGCCCATGGGCGAAGGTAATATCGCGCTTCATGAAACGCAGGATCGCTGAATGATCGACCTTCCCCTGTCGCCGAACGGCGAGGCCATCCTGACGCTGCTGATCGTCGCGGGGATGTTCGTGATGTTCGTGCGCGAGCGCTACCCGGTCGAGGTGGTCGCGATCGGCGGCGCGGCGCTCTGCCTGGTGCTCGGTCTCCTGCCCTACGAACTCGGGCTGAAGGCGCTGATGAACCCCGCGCCCTGGACCATCACCGCGATGTTCCTGATCATGGGCGCGCTGGTCCGGACCGGCACGCTCGAATGGCTGACCCAGACTGCCGAGGCCAATGCCGACCATCGCCCGACGGTGACGCTGGTGATCTTGTTCGGCTTCGTGGCGGTCGCCTCGGCCTTCCTCAACAATACGCCGGTGGTCGTCGTGATGATCCCGGTGATGGTCTCGATCGCGCGGAGGCTGAACGTCTCGGCGTCGAAGCTGCTGATCCCGCTCTCCTACGCCGCGATCCTCGGCGGCACGATGACGCTGATCGGCACTTCGACCAACCTCCTCGTCGACGGCGTGGCGCGAACCCAGGGGATGGAGCCCTTCACGATCTTCGAGATCACGCCCATGGGCGCGATCCAGGTGCTCGTCGGCATGGTCTATGTCGCCTTCATCGGGCGGCGGCTTCTGCCCGACCGGCAGTCGATGGGCGTGATGCTCAGCGACCGGCGCAAGCTCAAGTTCTTCACCGAGGTCGCGGTGCCGGAGGAATCCAATCTGATCGGCCAGCCGGTCATGGAGGTCGAGATGTTCAAGCGCCAGGGCGTGCGGGTGATCGACGTGCTCAGGGGCGATGCCTCGCTGCGCCGCGACCTCGCGCCGGTGGTGCTGCAGGCGGGCGACCGGGTCGTGCTCCGGACCGAGATGGCCGAACTGCTGGGCCTGCAGGAAAGCCGCGACATCCGCCTCGTGGACAAGCTCTCCTCGGTGCAGACCGAGACGGTCGAGGTGCTGATTTCGCCGGGCTGCCGGATGATCGGGCGCTCGCTCGGCGAACTGCGGCTGCGCCGCCGCTACGGGGTCTATACGCTCGCCGTGCACCGGCGGAACCAGAATATCGGCCGCCAGCTCGACGATCTCGTGGTGGTCGTGGGCGACACGCTGCTTCTGGAGGGCGCGCCCGAGGATATCCAGCGGCTCGCCGCCGACATGGATCTCGTCGATGTCTCCAAGCCCACGGTCAAGGCCTATCGCCGCAAGATGGCGCCGGTGGCCTTCGCGGTGCTCGCGGGGATCGTGGTGCTGTCCGGGCTTGGCGTGGCGCCGATCCTGGCGCTGGCGGTGGTCGGTGTCGCGCTGGTGCTGCTCACCCGCTGCATCGATGCCGACGAGGCGTTCTCCTTCGTCGAGGGCCGGCTTCTGGCGCTGATCTTCGCGATGCTCGCGGTGGGGGCGGCCCTGGACGAATCCGGCGCGGCGCGGCTCCTCGTCAGCTGGATCAGCCCGATGCTCACCGATCTGCCGCCCGCGCTCCTGATCTTCATCGTCTATCTCATGGCGACGACCATGACCGAGATGGTGTCGAACAACGCCGTCGGCGTGATCTTCACGCCAATCGCGATCGAGCTTGGCCGCTCGCTCGGCCTCGATCCGCGCGGGCTCGTCGTGGCGGTGATGTTCGCGGCCTCGGCGGCCTTCGCCACGCCGATCGGCTACCAGACCAACATGCTGGTCTACGGGCCGGGCGGCTACCGCTTCACCGATTACCTCAAGGTCGGGATCCCGCTGAACCTGACGCTGGCCGTCACCGCCAGCCTGATGATCCCGATCCTCTGGCCGCTCTGATGCGGATCGCGCCTCAGAGCGGCCAGACCAGAAGGATCATCGGCACCGACACCGCCACGACGAGGACTTCGAGCGGCAGCCCCATGCGCCAATAGTCGCCGAACTCGTAGCCGCCGGGGCCGAG
>JBFKMA010000252.1:0-3708 GCA_041630175.1 Albidovulum sp. | reverse complement strand
GGCTACGCGCCGATCGTGCGTGCCGCCGAGGCCGCCGCGGCGGCACCGGTGCCGGCCTGGGTCGATGACACGCCGCAGCGCCCCGACGGGCCCGCACCCTTTGCGCCGGCCTCGTCGGACGAACTGGCGGAATGGTATCTCGCGCATCCCGAGGCCACGCTCATCGCGGGCGCGACCGATGTCGGGCTCTGGGTGACGAAGTCGCTGCGCGACCTGCCCGAGGTCGCCTTCCTGCATGCCTGCACGGACCTGCAGGGCATCGAGAAGGACGGCGAGGGCTGGCGCGTCGGCGCGGGCGTGACCATCGCGGCGCTGCGCCGCGCGATGCAGGCCCCGCATCCGAGCTTCGCGGAACTGCTGCGGCGCTTCGCCTCCGAGCAGATCCGCGGTGCCGCGACCATCGGCGGCAACATCGCCAACGGCTCGCCCATCGGCGACGCGCCGCCGGCGCTGATCGCGATGGGGGCGGTGCTGCATCTCAGGATGGGCGATGCCCGGCGCGAGATGGCGCTCGAGGATTTCTTCCTCGATTACGGCAAGCAGGACCGCGCCAAGGGCGAATTCGTCGAGGCGGTGTGGATCCCGGAAAAGGTGCCGGCACTCGCCTGCTACAAATTGTCGAAAAGGTTCGATCAGGACATATCCGGCGTGTGCGGCTGCTTCAACGTGACGCTGAAAGGTTCGAAAATCGAAAGCGCCCGGATTGCCTTCGGCGGCATGGCGGGGATCCCGAAACGCGCCGAAGCGGTGGAGCGGGCGCTGGTCGGGAAGGACTGGAGCCGCGCCACGATCGAGGCGGCCTTGCCGGAATTCGCCAGGGACTTCACGCCGCTGACCGACATGCGCGCCTCGGCGGGCTACCGGCTCGAGGGCGCGCGGAACATGCTCCTGCGCTATTTCCACGAACGCGAGGGCGCGCCGGTGTCGATTCTGGAGGTGAAATCATGAGCGTCGCCAAGCCCATCACCCACGATTCCGGGCGCCTGCACGTCACCGGCGCCGCGCGCTACATCGACGATGTCGCGCTGCCGGCGAACACGGCGCATCTGGCCTTCGGCCTCTCGACCGTCGCGCATGGCGAGATCCTGTCGCTCGACCTGACGGACGTGCGCGCGGCACCCGGCGTGATCGCGGTCTGGACCGCCGGGGACCTGCCCTTCGCCAACGATGTCTCGCCCTCGATCCACGACGAGCCCTTGCTGGCCAAAGGCACGGTGCATTACATCGGCCAGCCGATCTTCCTCGTCATCGCGGAAAGCCATCTGGCGGCGCGCAAGGCGGCGCGGCTCGGCCGGATCGAGTACAGGGAACTGCCGGCGCTGCTGACCGTCGATGACGCGCTGGCGGCCAACAGCCGCTTCGAGGACGGGCCGGTGGTCTGGGCCAAGGGCGACGCGGCGAAGGCCATCGCCGATGCGCGCCACGTGATCGAGGGCCGCTTCGATATGGGCGGGCAGGAGCATTTCTACCTCGAAGGCCAGGCGGCGCTGGCGCTGCCGGCCGAGGGCGGCGTGATCGTGCAGTCCTCGACCCAGCACCCGACCGAGATCCAGCACAAGGTGGCGGAAGCCATCGGCCTGCCGCTGAACGCGGTGCGCGTCGAATGCCGGCGCATGGGCGGCGGCTTCGGCGGCAAGGAGAGCCAGGGCAACGCGCTCGCGGTCTCCTCTGCGCTGGTGGCGCGGCTTCTCGGGCGGCCGGCGAAGATGCGCTATGACCGCGACGACGACATGGTGATCACCGGCAAGCGCCACGATTTCCGCATCGAGTACCGCGTGGGCGTCGATGACGCGGGCCGGGTTCTCGGGCTCGAATTCCTGCAGCTCGCGCGCTGCGGCTGGGCGCAGGACCTCAGCCTGCCGGTGGCCGACCGGGCGATGCTGCATTCCGACAATGCCTACAATCTCGACCATGTGCGGATCGAGAGCCACCGGCTGAAGACCAACACCCAGTCCGCCACCGCCTATCGCGGCTTCGGCGGCCCTCAGGGGATGATCGCGATCGAGCGGGTGATGGACCACATCGCCTACACGCTCGGGCGGGACGCGCTCGAGGTGCGCAAGGCCAATTTCTACGCCGAGGCGACCGACCGCGTGGCACCGGTGCCCGAGCCGGGGCACGAGATCTATCCCGACGACCCCGATGTCGATCTCGCCTCGCGCGGATCGGAGACGATGATCCGCACGGACGCGAAGATGCCGAAGGCCGACGGGTTCCAGACCACGCCCTACCACATGCCGGTCGAGGATTTCATCCTCAACGCGCTGGTGGCGAAGCTCGAGAAGACCAGCGACTTCGCCTGGCGCAAGGTGGCGGTCGAGGCCTGGAACGCGCAGAACCCGATCCTGAAGAAGGGCATCGCGCTGACGCCGGTGAAGTTCGGGATCTCGTTCACGCTGACGCATCTCAACCAGGCCGGCGCGCTGGTGCATGTCTATTCCGACGGCTCGATCCACCTCAACCACGGCGGCACCGAGATGGGCCAGGGCCTGTTCCGCAAGGTCTCCCAGGTCGCGGCGGCGTCCTTCGGGGTGGATGTCTCCACGGTGGCGATCACCGCGACCGATACCGCCAAGGTGCCGAACACGTCGGCCACCGCGGCCTCCTCGGGCTCGGACCTCAACGGCATGGCGGTGAAGGCCGCCTGCGACACGATCCGCGAGCGCATGGCGGAGTTCCTCGCGCGCGAGCATCAGACGGTGCCTGGATCGGTGCATTTCAAGGACGGCCGCGTCTTGGTCGGCGGCGACGAGATGAGCTTCGCCGAGGCGGCGTCGCGCTGCTACATGGGCCGGGTGAGCCTGTCGTCGACCGGCTTTTACAAGACGCCGAAGATCACTTGGGACCGCAAGGCGGGACGCGGGCGGCCGTTCTACTACTTCGCCTATGGCGCGGCGGTCTCCGAGGTGGTGATCGACACGCTGACCGGCGAGAACCGGATCCTGCGCGCCGACATCCTGCATGACTGCGGCACGAGCCTCAATCCGGCGATCGACATCGGCCAGATCGAGGGCGGCTACGTGCAGGGCGCGGGCTGGCTCACGACCGAGGAGCTGGTCTGGGACGGCAAGGGCCGGCTCACGACCCATGCGCCCTCGACCTACAAGATCCCGGCCTGTTCCGACCGGCCGCGCATCTTCAACGTGACGCTCTGGGACGGCAAGAACCGCGAGGACACGATCTACCGCTCCAAGGCGGTGGGCGAGCCGCCGTTCATGCACGGGATCTCGGTCTTCGCGGCGCTGGCGAATGCCTGCGCGGCCTGCGGGCCGAACTACCCGGACCTGCAGGCGCCGGCGACCGCCGAGCATGTGCTCGACGCCGTGAAGCGGGCGCGGGGGGCGGGGCAATGAGCTTCGACCGCGAGGCTCTGGCCCGCGCCATCGCCGCGAAGGGCGCGGTGGTGCGGGTCGTGGTGGCCGAGATCGCGGGCTCCGCGCCGCGCGAGGCCGGGGCGGCGATGATCGTCTGGGCCGGCGGGCAGGACGGCACGATCGGCGGCGGCGCGCTCGAATTCGAGGCGACGGCGCGGGCGCGGGCGATGCTCGCGGCCGGGGCCGCCGACCGGGTCGACCGGATGCCGCTCGGCCCGGCGCTGAACCAGTGCTGCGGCGGCGCGGTGGTGGTGCTGTCGGAGGTCTGGGACGCGGCGCGGCTGGAAGCGGTCGCGGAGGACAGGGTGATCGCGCGGCCGCTGCCGGGCACGGC
>JBFKMA010000251.1:0-3709 GCA_041630175.1 Albidovulum sp. | reverse complement strand
CGAGGGCGTGGCGATTGGCGCCTCGCTGGCGGTGGGCGAGGTGGCGCTGGCCTCGTTCCTGGCGCTCGGCTTCTTCCTGCACAACGTCTCGGAGGGCATCGCCATTGCCGCACCCGTGGCCTCGGCGCGGCGCAACTGGCCGCTGCTTCTCGGGCTTGCGCTGCTCGCGGGGGGGCCGGCCGCGCTCGGCACGCTCGCCGGCGTCGTCGCCTACACGCCGTTCCGCGCCGCGCTGGCGCTCGCGGTCGGGGCCGGGGCCATCGCCCAGGTCATCGTCGAAGTGGCCCGGCTCCTGATCGCCGCGGCCGGGCGCGAGGGGCGCGGCTGGCGCACGCCCGCGGCGCTTGCCGGCATGTTTGCCGGGCTCGGCGTGATGTATCTGACCTCGATCCTCGTCGTCGCCTGACCGCGCGCGACCCCCGTGCGGCAATATCCCGCTGGCCTTGCGCCCGGCAGCCCGCTAGAAAGCCGCGAGTTTCCGCAGGGGCCACCGATGACGGATCACATCCGCCCGCAACCGGGCATCATGGATATCGCGCTTTACGAGGGCGGGGCGGCGCATGTCGCCGGCGTCACCGACGCGGTGAAGCTCTCGTCGAACGAAAACCCGTTCGGCCCCTCCGAGGCCGCGAAGGAGGCGTTCCAGCGCGCCGTCCACAAGCTGCACCGCTATCCCAACACCGATCACGCGAGCCTGCACCAGGCGATCGGCGAGGTGCACGGCCTCGACCCGGCGCACATCATCTGCGGCGTCGGTTCGGACGAGATCATCCATTTCCTCTGCCAGGCCTATGCCGGTCCCGGCGACGAGGTGGTGTTCACCGAGCACGGCTTTCTCATGTACCGCATCTCGGCGATGGCCGCGGGCGCGACGCCGGTCGCGGTGAAGGAGCGCGAGCGCGTGACCGATGTCGACGCGATCCTCGCCGCCTGCGGGCCGGCGACGAAGCTCGTCTTCATCGCCAATCCGAACAACCCCACCGGCACGATGATCGGCCTGTCCGAGATCGCGCGCCTCGCCGACGGGCTGCCAAAACAGGCGATCCTCGTCCTCGACGGCGCCTATGCGGAATATGTCGAGGGCTATGACGGCGGCGCGAGCCTTGCCTCCGAGCGTCCGAACGTCTTCATGACGCGGACGTTTTCCAAGATCTACGGGCTCGGCGGGCTCAGGATCGGCTGGGGCTACGGGCCGAAGCCGATCATCGACGTGCTGAACCGGATCCGCGGGCCGTTCAATCTCTCGACCGCGCAGCTCGCGGCGGCCGAAGCCGCAGTACGCGACCGCGAGCACATGGAGCGGTGCCGCGCCGAGAACGCGAGACTGCGCGCCTGGCTGGCCGAGGCGCTTGCGGAAAAGGGTGTGCCTTCGGACACTTCGACGGCGAACTTCATCCTCGCCCGGTTCGCAGACGAGGCCGAAGCCAGCGCCTGCGACCAGTTCCTGCAAGGCCAGGGCCTGATCGTGCGCCGGGTGGCGGGCTACGGCCTGCCCAACTGCCTGCGCATCACGATCGGCGACGAGGCCTCCTGCCGCCGCGTCGCCCATGCCATCGGCCAGTTCAAGGGGCAAAGATGACGGCACCGATCTACGACCGCGTCGCGCTCATCGGGCTTGGCCTCATTGCCTCGTCGATGGGGCATGCGATGAAGAAATGGGGGCTGGCGGGCACCATCGCCGGCCATGCCAAGACCGAGGCCACGCGCGCGGCCGCGCTGGAGCTCGGCTTTTGCGACGAGGTCTTCGCCACGGCGGCCGAGGCGGTGCGGGGCGCCGATCTCGTGGTCCTGGCGGTGCCGGTCGGCGCGATGGACGCGGTCGCGGCCGAGATCGGGCCGCATCTGAAACCGGGCGCCACCGTCACCGATGTCGGCTCGGTCAAGCAGGCGGTGATCGAGGCGGTCGCGCCGCACCTGCCCGGATCCGTCGATTTCATCCCCGGCCACCCCTTGGCCGGGACCGAGCATTCCGGCCCGCGTTCGGGCTTTGCCACGCTCTTCCAGAACCGCTGGTGCCTCCTGATCCCCGGCGAGGCCTCGGCCGAGGCGGTGGTCCGGCTGCGGGCGTTCTGGGAGGCGATGGGGTCGAATGTCGAGGAGATGGACGCCGCGCATCACGACCTCGTTCTGGCGGTGACGAGCCATACGCCGCATCTCATCGCCTACACGATGGTGGGCGTGGCCGACCACCTGCGGCGGGTGACGGAAAGCGAGATCATCAAGTATTCCGCCGCCGGTTTCCGCGACTTCACGCGGATCGCGGCCTCGGATCCCACGATGTGGCGCGACGTGTTCCTGACCAACAGGGAGGCGACGCTCGACATTCTCGGCCGCTTCACCGAGGAGCTGTTCACGCTCCAGCGCGCGATCCGCATGGGCGACGGCGACATGCTGCACGACTATTTCACCCGCACCCGCGCGATCCGGCGGGGGATCATCGAGGCCGGGCAGGACACCGCCGCGCCGGATTTCGGACGGGCCGCGCCATCGAAGGATGGATCGTAACCGTCCTCGCGCTTGTCCCGCGGCGGCCGGATCGGGTCGCCGCTGCCGGTGACCCTTCAGAACCGCGGCGCGGGGCCGAGCGGGACCGGCCCGAGGCTCATCCTCCCGCCAGCGAAGACCAGCGGCAGGTCCAGTTCTTCGGCATCCCCGCCCGCGAGCGCGAGCTGTTCGAGCATCTTCTCGACCGTCGGCGCGATTTCCGGGCGGATGAGACCCAGCGCGGCTGCCAGCGGCAGCGCCGCGCGCCAGTTGCGGATGCCGAGCTCGATCCGCCCCTCGGGTTCGCCGGACGGCGTGAACGCGACCTGTCCGGTGCCGCGCAGGCTGAGCGGCCCCCAGTCAAGCTCCAGCGCGCGCAGTTCGGCAGCGGTGATCCGCAACCCGTCCGCGGGCGCGAAGCGGTCGAGCGGCCGGTCGAGGCTCAGCACCGCGTCGAGCCGCGCGCGTTCGCCCTCGCCTGGCAGGGCGCCGTCCGGTCCGAAAAGCTCTGCCGGCAGACCCGAGAGCGAGAGGCCCATGAGTTCCGCGCCAAGCTCCTGCTCGGTCGCCTCCGCGCCTTCCCTCACGGCGAGCCGCAACTCTCCGGCCGCGGCGCTCCAGCCGCGCTCCGACCGCAGTTCGATCGTCCTGCCGACCGATTGCGCCCGCTTCAGCGGCAGCGCCGTGTCGATCCCGACCACCGCGCTGGCCCTCAGTTCCCCCGAGGTCACGGCGATCTCCTCGCGCCCGTAGCGCAGCGTCATGGCGGGCGGCAGCACCGCGATGACATGGTGCGGCCGGTAGGAGAGCGCGTAGAGCCGCATCTCGGGTGCGGACCAGCGCAGCGCGCCGTCGGCGCTCGTCAGTTCCGGCTCGGTCAATGTCAGGTCGAAGCGCCCGGGAAACCCGCTCAGACCGAGCGCGCCGTAGCCGCCAAGCCCCGCGGCGTTCATCTCGGCGAAGGCCGCCTCGGTACTCGTGGTCAGCGTGCGCGAGCCGACGAACCAGTAACCGCTGTAGAAGATGGCCCCGGCCGCCACCAGCCCCAGCACCAAGCGCATATGTGCAGGCCTTTCCTCTTGGTCCCCGATGCTGTTTATAGTCGGACAGGGGCAAGAACCAGCGGGTCGCAATGAATTCTTTGTGGGTCTTCGGCTACGGATCGCTCATGTGGGAGCCGGGCTTCGCCTATCGGGACCGCGTCCTGGCGCGGCTCGAGGGCTGG